>JAEWME010000014.1 GCA_023393265.1 Bacteroidota bacterium
AACCTGCATAGAACTTTTTTAAAAAATCTACCTGTCGTTACATTGTTATTTGTACTGCAAATATATATCTTTTATATGGTTCCTTGCAACACATAGTACTAAATTTTTATGAAAAAAATTATAAAAATAGCACAAACAACTAATAATGAGATATTTAAAAATTGAATATTTTTTAATAAAAAATTGAAATAAATAGAGAAAGCATTTTTTTTGGCATTTATACGGAACAGAAAGCCAATCCAACTGATTGTTTTATCTTTGTATCCGGAAAAATCAAAAGGAATGTCATTCATAATTGAAGAGAAAGACCTCGAAAAATTTATACTGGTGGGCGACCGTGTTTTGGTAAGGCCGAAAAACCCGGAAACTAAAACTGCATCGGGTTTATACCTGCCGCCACATGTTCAGGAAACAGAAAAAACGCAAAGTGGGTATATTGTTAAAGTTGGGCCTGGCTACCCTATTCCGGCTATGACAGACGCAGACGAGCCCTGGAAAGAAAAGCGGGACGAAGTGCGCTACGTTCCGCTTCAGGCCAAGGTAGGCGACCTGGCTGTTTACCTGAACAAAAGTGGCTGGGAAATCGAGTTCAACAAGGAAAAATATGTAATCCTTCCCCACTCTGCCATACTGATGCTGATTCGGGACGAAGGGTTGTTTGAATAACTCACAATAGTTGTCATTGTTTTCGGGTTATCATTGTTAATAAAGATGCAAGCATTCACCGACAACTTTGACAACAACAACAACAACAACAATTACTACATACCTTGAAAATCCCGAAATTACATATCTCAGGTTCTGGCCAGATACTTGTCTGGATGCACGGGATGCTCAATTCTGTTGAGTCAGACTCGGTGTATTCGCTGATTGATTTTGAGAAACTCGCGCAACAGCTTCAGCTTGTTCGATACAATGCCGGTGACCAATCGGCAACAGCAGACTATTCGTGGAACGGATTGGTTGAAGAATTATCCGGCATTATTGATCATTTGGGCGATGAAAAAGCCATCCTCGGAGGCGTTTCAATGGGATCGGGCACGGCGTTGTATACAGCCATTCGTTATCCGGAGAAAGTAAAAGCGCTGATTTTGGTAACTCCGCCGCCTGCCTGGGAAGTTCGCGTGGCAGTTCAGGATTTGTACGAAAAAATTGCCTTAAAAGCACGACCAGACTATCTTCCGGAGTTTTTGAAGCGGATTATCCAAAGAAACCAGGACCCGCCGGAATTTTTCGAACAGCAATTTCCGGGCACACGCAAAAAACTGCTCGAAATGCGCATGGGTTTCGAGCCATCTTATTACTATAGTATTTATCATGGCGGTGCAATTTCTGATTTTCCGGAGCGGGATGAATTGACAAAGGTAAAAATACCGGTTTTGATTGTAGGTGATCCAAACGATCCGGGCCACCCGATTGAGGTTGCACGCGAAATGCAACAGTTGCTCCCAAATGCGACGCTGGTTGAGCTAAAAAACATAAACGATTACAGGCAATTACAGGAAACTGTAAGCATTTTCATTAAGCAGATCACTTAAAAATAACAATTTATAAATTTTACTGGCTTTTTATTTTCAAATTAAAACAGATTAATCTATCTGATTTGTTTTTTTTTTATCTTGCACACAAATTAAAAAGGCTATTAACCACATCAAAATATCAGTTATGGAGAGAGTATCAGACAGAGTAGCGTGTTTATCGGAATCGGCCACACTGGCTGTGGCTCAAAAGAGCCGCGAATTGAAGGAAAAAGGAATCGACGTCATTAGTTTGGGCGTTGGTGAACCGGACTTTAACACCCCGGACTTCATTAAAGAAGCCGCAAAAAAAGCCATCGACGACAACTATTCTACCTATTCTCCGGTACCCGGCTACCCTCAATTGCTGAAAGCCATTGCCGATAAACTGAAACGCGACAACGGACTGGAATATGCAACCAACCAGATTATCGTTTCAAACGGCGCGAAACATTCGATTGCCAACCTGCTTCAGGCATTGATTAACCCAGGCGACGAAGTAATCATTCCGGCACCATACTGGGTAACTTATATTGAACTGGTGAAACTGAATGAGGGGAAAAACGTGATCATCCCAACCACTGTCGACAGTGATTTCAAAATCACACCGGCACAACTGGAAGCTGCTATCACGCCAAAAACCCGCGCATTCCTGTTTAGTAGTCCGAGCAACCCAACCGGAAGCGTTTATACGCACGACGAACTGAAGGCTTTTGCCGACATTTTTGCCAAACATCCCAATATCATTGTGATTTCCGACGAAATCTACGAACACATTATCTACGGACGCAAACACGTGAGCATTGCCCAGTTCCCTGAAATTAAGGAACGGGTGGTAGTTGTGAATGGTGTTTCGAAAGCGTTTGCCATGACTGGTTACCGCATTGGCTACATCGCCGCTCCGCTGTGGCTGGCCAAAGCTTGCAACAAGTTGCAGGGACAATACACTTCGGGACCATGTTCTGTTTCGCAGATTGCATCGGTAGCTGCACTAAACGCTCCGCTCGATACCGTTTTTGCGATGGTGGAGCAGTTTGAGAAACGTCGTAACCTCGTGTTGGATAAACTGGCGGAAATCCAGGGAGTAAAAACCAGCAAACCGGATGGTGCGTTTTATGTATTCCCCGATATTTCTTCATTCTTCGGAAAATCGGATGGCACAGTAACAATCAACAATGCCGACGACATGGGATTATTCATCCTGTCGAATGCCTACACCGGCGTCGTTTCGGGCGAAGCATTCGGCGCTCCTGAATGTATCCGCATTTCGTATGCCGCTTCGGAAGCCGACCTAACCAAATCGCTCGACCGTATCAAAGCTGCGCTGGCGACCTTGAAGTAAGAATTTATCGTTTTAAACTTTCATACAAATCCCGGATGATTCAGTTCTTCCGGGATTTTTTATTATTTGCCGCAAATTCTCGAAAACAGAGAATCACAATACCAAATCAAATGCTGATAGAATAGCTGCGGATTCTAAATCACAACAGCAAATAGCGACTTTTATAACTGCCCGTTGAATTTTGGGTCGAAGTCAATCATCCACTCTATTCCGTATTTGTCGCGGAACATGCCAAAATAAGAGCCCCACGGACTGTCTTCCATCGGCATTTCCACCTCGCCGCCAGCCGAAAGACCATTGAACAAATGATCGGCTTCCTCCTTACTTTCGGCGCTGATGGAGATTTTGCTCCTGTTCTCCCGCAAGTT
>JAEWME010000314.1 GCA_023393265.1 Bacteroidota bacterium
TTGTGGGGAGAGCAGGATTCGAACCTACGAAGACGTACGTCAGCTGAGTTACAGTCAGCCCCAGTTTGCCACTTTGGTATCTCCCCGAAACAATTATTATTGACGATTTTTGATTTGCAATTGTTTGCAAGCTGACGTCTCAACTTCAATTGTAAATCATCATTAATCAATCATCAATTTTGTGAGCCGAATCACAGATTCGAACTGTGGACCCCGAGATTACAAATCACGTGCTCTGGCCAACTGAGCTAATTCGGCATAAAAAGTGGGTAAGCTACCTGCATCGCACCGCTCAACCGTTTACCCTTGCTACCTTCCGATCCTGGGGGAATTCAACAGGAGCTGGTCGTACAGGACTTACCCGGCGCAAAAGTAGAAAAAATTGACTTCGCACCAAATGAAATCTCCGGCGAGATGTAACTTTTTTTTAATTGCCATGACTAATTCCTTAGCGGTCAATTCAGTATTCAGAAGAAAAAAATCAAGTTTTTTTTGATCTGGAATTAAACGGATAAAATTCGGGACTGACAATAAAAAATGAGATATATTTGTTAATCGCAAATCAAAAACACTATGGAACAAAAATCTACCTTTTGGAAATCTGCAATGATTTATGGCCTCTATCTTGGAGTCGTGGCCGTTTTGTATTCTGTAATTCTGTATGTCACCGGTCAAAACGCCAATAAGTCGCTGGGATATATTTCTTTCGTAATTTATGCGGCTGGTATTCTCCTTTCACAAATTGCCTACCGGAACAGAGAACTGAACGGTGTTATGTCGTATGGCCGGGCACTTGGTTTTGGTGTCGCCCTGATGCTTTGTGTCGGAGTAATTATGTCTTTGTATAACATCATTATTTTCAGTCTCGATCCGGGTTTGATTGATCAGATCAAGGCTGCAACAGAGGAACAATACCTGAAAAGTGGAATGAGTGAAGATCAGGTGGAAGCTACGATGGCATTCGCTTCTAAAATGATGACACCCGGATTCTTGTCTGTTTCAGTATTGTTTGGAGCCGTTTTTGGCGGAACAATTATATCTTTGATCACTTCAATTTTCGCCAAAAAGCAAGGCAATGATGATGCTTTTGACGAAGCGATGGAAGAAGTAAAAACTGAAGAATAAATGTCGATGGATATTTCTGTAGTTGTACCGCTTTTTAATGAAGTTGAATCGCTCCCTGAATTGACAGCCTGGATTAAACGGGTGATGGATCATCACAACTTTTCGTATGAAGTTATTTTTGTTGACGACGGAAGTAACGATGGATCGTGGGAGTTGATAGAGAAACTTTGTGCCGGCGACGCATCGGTAAAAGGTATCAAATTTAGGCGGAACTACGGAAAATCGGCCGGATTGTATTGCGGTTTTGCTCAGGCTGAGGGTAATGTTATTATCACCATGGATGCCGATTTACAGGACAGCCCCGATGAGATTCCCGAGCTTTACCGGATGATTATGGAAGAAGGTTACGACCTTGTTTCGGGATGGAAAAAGAAGCGCTATGATCCGGTTTTATCGAAAAATCTACCGAGTAAATTTTACAACTGGACTGCCCGCCGGATGACTGGAATTAGAATTCACGATTTTAATTGTGGATTGAAGGCATACAGGCGACAGGTCGTAAAAAGCATTGAAGTGTACGGCGATATGCACCGTTACATTCCGGTGCTGGCCAAGTGGGCCGGTTTCAGGAAAATAGGAGAGAAGGTGGTGCAGCATCAGGAGCGAAAATTTGGAACTACCAAATTTGGCATCGAACGTTTTATTCGAGGTCCGCTCGATTTGCTGTCAGTAATCTTTATATCCCGATTCAGCAAGCGGCCTATGCACTTTTTTGGTTTGTTTGGCACACTGATGTTCCTGGTAGGTTTTGCCTCTGCTATTTGGGTTGGAACCGAAAAGATCATTCATACGCTCCATAACGAGCTGGCTCCCCGTGTGACTGAAAGTCCGTATTTCTACCTGTCGCTGGTCGCAATGATCATTGGCACGCAGCTTTTTCTGGCCGGATTTCTGGCCGAGCTTATTTTTCGCAACTCATCGGAACGAAATTCTTATTTGATAGACAAAAAGACCAACTTTTAGCCTGCTTTTTTGAAGTTTTCGTTAACAGTACATCTCTTTGCAAACAATTAGCGGTATGCACCGTTATGGCTGAAGTTTTTTTATTTTGACAATGAAATCGCAATCGGAAGAAAAATACAGGAAATTGAGTTCCGGCGAAGAGCTGGTAAACAGTGTAACGCACGGAATAGGCGCGGTGCTCAGTGTCGTTGCGCTGATCGTTCTTATCATCACTGCCGGAAATTACGGCGACGTATGGCATCTGGTGAGTTTTTCAGTTTATGGCGTCACACTGGTTCTGCTATATCTTTCGTCGACTTTATACCACAGCTTTACAAGCCCAAAACTGAAAAACCTCTTTGGTCGGTTCGATCACGTTTCCATATTTCTCCTGATTGCCGGAACATATACGCCCATTCTGCTCACAACAACCCGCGGTGCTGTTGGTTGGGCCATGTTTTTTGCCGTGTGGGCAATCGCACTGATTGGCGCTGTCATCCGTTCAATTTACGTTTATCGGTTCCGCAAGCTGATGGTTGTTTTATACCTCCTGATGGGCTGGATGTTTGTTCTGGGCGGAAAGCAAATTTTTCAGAACCTTTCGTCAGAAAGTATTTGGTTTCTTGTTCTGGGCGGATTGGCTTATTCTGTTGGTGTCATTTTTTATATGTGGCGGAAATTGCCATACAGCCATGGAATCTGGCACTTGTTTGTGCTTGCAGGCAGCGTTCTGCACTTTTTTGCCATTTATCATACCGTTGGCTAATCAGCGGTACTGCGAAAGCACCCTTCTGGCTAATATGATGTAAACAAGAATTCCTGAAAATACTCCGGTTGCATTGGCAAGCATATCGAACCACGAAAACTGGCGTCCGTAGTGCATTTCGAGTTGCATCACTTCCATAAATAACCCCCAGCCCAAGGTCGCCGCAACAATATAGATAAACCTGGAATATCTCAACTCTGTTTTGGTTGCCCACGACAATAATCCTGACATGCCAAAATACATGCAGAAATGGACTATCTTGTCCATTCCCCGGAATTCGTGGACGTGTGGCAAATCGCGCATGGGAAGCAGCGAAAGCAAAGCGACGATTATCGTGTAACCAATGGTCAGCGCAACTCTAACCGATTGACGAAGCTTCAGGAAAAAGAATAAAATAGCATCCATATTTTCGGGTGAAAGTTTATTGTTCAAAGATCGGGCTTATTCCCCGACAAAACGAATAAAAACGGTTTTTAGTTCCAAACGCAAATCTTTTTAACTTTTTATAACGAGGAGACCAGTTGTTTAAGCCTGATTTCTGCCACTTTCAGGTTATACTCGAAATTAATAAGTCGGGCCGACGATTGTGCATAACTGTCCTGTGCCTGGTGAAGCTCAAGCGATGTCGACTGTCCAAGTCGCAGCCGTTGCAGGCAAATATCAATGTATTCCTTATTTAACTCGTTGTTTTCCTTCTCAATCTGCATCAGCTTTTTCTGGTTGTTGAAACCCGTGAGCGCATTCAAAAGCTCGGTGTTTACCTGAAGTTTGATGCGTTGCAGGTCATATTCGGACGATTCGACCTGAATTTTGGCGACAGCAGTTTTGCGCTTATTTTCACCCGCACTGAAAATCGGTATGGAAACCGATCCGCCGAGTTGTGGGCCGTAGGTTCTGTTATTCAGAGTCGATCCTTTCGAATTGTCTGTTTGCGAAAAATAATAGCCTGCATCAAAATTCACTTTCGGGAGAAATCCAGCGTTGAATTCGCGCAGGCTTAGCCGTGCAATATCAATCTGTTTCTGAAAAGCCTGAACGGTTGTATTATCCGAGAATATCTTCTGTTTCAGCATTTCTTCGTCAGGCGTATAATTGAGCGGAATCGAGTCGGTCACTTCGGTCATTTCCGAAGCATCTTTCCCCAACACGAGGTTCAGCGTTTTTCTTGCTGCATCAATGGTGTATTGCTGGTTGATGGCGTTTTCCATGGTCACGTTCAGGTCTATTTTAGCCTGAAGTAAATCTGTTCTGATGAGCGATCCTGCATTGTATCCGGCTTGCGCGATGGTCACGCGTTCCTTGTTGTATGTAATAACCTCGTTAATCGAATTCAGTACTTGTTTTTGCCTGATCAGGTCGTAATAAGCGGCTATAACCTCATAAACGGTTGAAAGGACCTGCTCTTTGTACTGAACTTCGCCCAGTGCTTCAATTTCGGCCAGCTTACTTTTGGTGACAAACATTTTTCCACCGTCAAAAAGTGTCCACGAAAGTGTTGTTCCTGCCGAAAGTCCGGTCGAAGAAATACTGTTGTAATTGTTGGTAGTCCCGTTTGATAATTTCTGACGGACATTATTCAGTTCGTAGCTTCCGGAGCCATTAACCTGAAGGGTTGGCAACATCCCGGCGTTTCCGGCAGTATTGTTTATTTTGGCGACATCGGCGTCATTTCGGGCAACCAGGATGTCGAAATTGTTTTTGAGGGCAATGCTGACAGCCTCTTCTACAGTCACTACGTTTTGCGCCCAAAGCTGGCCAAACGGAATCAGCAGCAGTAATACGAATGTCAGTTTATTTGTCATTCTGAATAGTTGTTTGATTTTGGGTTGAATCTTTTTTTGCCGACATCACGATGTAGGTAACCGGAATGACGAACAGCGTGAGTAAAAGCGAAAACATCAATCCGCCGACAACCACGATGCCCAGCGGAACGCGACTTTGAGCTCCGGCACCAAGTGCAAGCGCGATTGGAAGTGCACCGAAAATGGTTGCCAGCGAGGTCATCAGGATGGGGCGGAAGCGAGCCGAGGCAGCTTCGAAAGCGGCGACGCTCTTGCTCAGTCCCGACTTTTGTTTCTGGTTGGCAAATTCGACAATCAGAATACCGTTTTTCGTTACAATACCAATCAGAAGAATCATCCCGATTTCGGAGAAGATATTTAGTGTCTGGCCGAAAATCCCCAGCGCCAGCATTGCTCCGGCAATGGCCATTGGTACGGTGAGCATGATGATGAACGGGTCGCGGAAACTTTCGAACTGCGCTGCCAGAATCAGGTAAATGAGCAGCAATGCCAGCACCAGCGCAAACGAAATGTTCGAACTGCTTTCGGCGTAATCGCGCGAGGTTCCTGCAAGCGCTGTGTTGAACGAGCTATCGAGCAACTTGTCGGCAATACGCTGCATTTCTTCGATGCCTTCGCCCAGCGTTTTTCCTTTTGCAGTATTGGCCGAAATGGTGGCCGATTTGTAGCGGTTATAATGATACAAGGTTGGCGGAGCGCTGTTTTCTGTCACTGTAACCAGGTTGTCTAGCTGAATCATCTGGCCTGTATTTGATCTCACATAAAGCGATGAAATATCGGCCGGGATATTTCGGTCTTCGCGTTTTACCTGCGCAATCACATAATATTGTTTGTTGTTCCGGAGAAAATATCCAGTTCGTCCGCCACTGAAAGCATAATTTAAAGCATCGGAAATGTCGCGCTCATTCACGCCCAGACTGGTCGCTTTCAACCGGTCAACTTTCACGTTCAGTTCCGGCTTGTTAAATTTCAGGTCTACATCAACATTGCTGAAAACCGGGCTGTTCTGAGCTTCGTCGAGAAACTGCGGAAGTACCTGCTGTATTTTGTCGAAGTCGAGGTTTTGCAGCACAAACTGAACGGGTAGACCCCGCGAAAAAGACGTTGTGATGGTTGGCTCCTGACTGGCAATGATGCGCGCGTCGGGAATTTTGCGGTATATATTAGATATTTTTTCGTAAACGTCCTGTTGGGTAACCTTTCTTTCTTTCGGGTCTGTCAGCGTGGTAATAACAAATCCTGAATTGGCGCTTGAATTGCCACCGCCTCCGTAGCGGGCCAGTACATAAAGCGATTCGGGAATTGAATCGAGATTGAGCTGTGCCACGCGGTCGACAATCGACTGGGTGGCGCTGTATTCGGTTCCTTCAGGAGCCGTAATGGATGTGCGGATAAAACTATGGTCCTCAAGCGGTGCAAGTTCCGATTTCAGTGTCTTTGAGAAAATAAGAATGAATGCCACACAAAGGCCAAGCAGTGCAAACGAAATCCATTTCCACTGAATAAAGAATTTCAGGACTCGGCGGTATCCGCTTTCCATGCCCTGGAAAAATGGTTCGGAGGCCAGGTAGAAGCGGGAATGATGACCTGCCGATCCTCCAAGTTTAACATTCAATACAGATGTCAGCGTAAGTGAAACAAAAGCAGAGATGAGCACGGCACTTGCCACCACGATACCAAATTCGCGGAAAAGCCTTCCGGTGAAACCTTCAAGAAAAATTACCGGAATAAAAACGATTGCCAGTGTAAGAGAGGTGGAGATTACGGCGAAAAATATTTCGCGGGTGCCTTCAAAAGCAGCCTGCCATTTATCCATTCCCTGCTCAATACGCTTGAAAATATTTTCTGTCACCACAATGCCGTCGTCGACCACCAAACCGGTGGCCAGCACAATCCCCAGCAAGGTGAGCACATTGACCGAGTAGCCAAAAATGTACATGATAAAGAAGGTTCCGATCAGCGAGACCGGGATGTCTATCAAAGGGCGGATGGCGATGATCCAGTTTCTGAAAAACAGGAAGATGATGATAACAACCAGCGCAATGGCAATGAGCAGTGTTTCTATCACGTCCTGAACTGACTGCCTTACGAATATCGATTTGTCGCGCTCGATATGCAGTTGAAGTCCTTTGGGCGCAGTGGCTTTTATCTGATCGAGACGTTTGTAAAACTCATCGGCGATTTGAATGTCGTTGGCTCCGGGCAGGGGGATTAAGACCAGCACCACGCCGGTGATTCCGTTGATTCTGGCGCCTGATTCTTCGTTTTGCGGCCCCAGAACTGCTTCGCCAATGTCGCTGAATCGAATGATCTGGTTATTCACCTGTTTGATGATGAGGTTGTTGAAGTCGTCTTCCGATTCAAGTCTTCCGAAAGTTTTTACTGTAAGCTCGGTTGAGTTTCCCCTGATTTTTCCACCCGGCATTTCTACATTTTCTTTCATCAGGGCGGCTGTTACGTCCGAAGCGGTAAGGTTATAGGCTACCAGTTTCTTCGGATCTATCCATAGGCGCATGGCAGGTTTCTGTTGTCCGTAAATTCCAACAGAACTCACACCTGGAATTGTCTGCAGCTTTTCCATCAACACGTTTTCGGCGTAATCGCTCAGCTCAATTTCTGTCATTTCGCTGCTCTGCGCAATTAACATGATGATAGGGTCGCTATTGGCGTCGGCTTTGGTAACTGTTGGCGGAGCATCCATATCCTGCGGTAACGAACGCATGGCCTGCGAAACTTTATCGCGCACATCGTTGGCGGCTTTTTCGAGATCGGCGCCCAGGTTGAATTCTACGGTGATGCTGCTACTGCCGATGGCCGAGCGCGACGAAATCGATTTTACACCTTCGATGCCATTGATTGACTTTTCGAGCGGTTCGGTGATTTGCGATTCGATGATTTCGGCATTGGCGCCGGTATAGTTTGCCTGAACGGTAATCACTGGCGGGTCGATGGCCGGGTAAAGCCGTACCCCCAAAAAGTTAAACCCGACGATCCCCAGCAGGACGATAATCAGGCTCATCACGATGGAGCCGACTGGTCGTTTGAGGGCAATATCAGAAATAATCATAACGAATCGGACTTAACAGTTGAGTAGGAAAGTTTCGAGCCTTCTTTCAGGAAAAGAATGCCTGTTGTAATAATGGTGTCTCCGGCCTGAATTCCTTCCGTGATTTCGATGTTCGAAGATCTTCTCACGCCGGTTTTTATTTCGGTGAAATGCGCTTTCCCGTTTCTGGCCACAATCACACTCTTGGTTTGTTCCGAAGGAATGATAGCCTGGGTTGGTATGAGCAGTGCATCTTTCTTTTCATTGAGTTGCAGGTTGATGTCGGTGAATGCCCCCGGAAGGAGGTTGGCGGAGCGATTTTCCACCAGCGCCCTCACTTTCAGGTTGCGGGTGGAAACGTCAATTCCTTGTTCGGTTGCAAATACGGTAGCTTCATATTGCCGGTCGTCGTTCGACATGCGAAAGTTGATTTTCATTCCCGGCTTAATTTCAGAACTGTATTTCTCCGGAACGCTGAAGTCGAGCTTCAGTTTGTCTTCGCTTCGGATGGTTGCCAGCGAGGTCGATGGCGTCACCTGCGCACCAACGCTGATGTTCCGCAAACCGATCACTCCGTCGAAAGGGGCCAGTACTTCTGTTTTGCGTATCAGCACTTTTTGAACTTCAATGTCGGCCCGAAGCGAGTTAAGCTGCAGTCCGGTCTGGTCGTAGTCGTTTTGGCTGATGCCGTTTACTTTCAGCAATTCTGACTGGCGTTCGTGTATTTTTTCCTGAATGGCGAGTTGGCTTTGCAGTTTTTTGAGTCCCGCCTGAAGGTCGTCGTCAAATAATTTCACGAGCAAAGTGCCTTTCTTTACTTGTTTCCCCTCGGGAAGATTGATGAAAACCACCCGTCCGGACACTTCGTTTTTCAGGTCAACTTCGTCGTAGGCCAGCAAAGAACCTGAAACCGATATTTCGTCGATCAGTAGCGAATGGCCGACAACAAAAGCATCCACTTTTGCCTGCATTCCGCGTGCACCAGGACCTTGATCTTTGGATAATGGCTTATTTTCTCCCGACGGCTTCAGAAAATGAAATGCGAGAAAAGCAACAATTGCCAGGGCAGTGATAACAGAGAGCCACTTTAGCGTCTTGTTCATCTGGTATTATTTAGTTGGTTGTTTTTTGTTTCACCCGTTTTTCAGTAAAACCGGCGTTTTTTGACCTTTCCCGAAAGGAAAAGTTTAATGCGAAATTATGGAATTATTGATGTTTTTTCCCAGCTAAAATCTAAATTTCTGTTAATGACCGGGTGAAATGTTTTCTTAATTTATAATTAGGTTAAGTTGATCGGTGATAACGCTGAAGATTTCGTGTAAGTTTGTCTGAAATTAAACCATCGGTCCTATATATTTGTGGTTTCAATTGTTCCTGAAAATTGAGACTATGAACGAACCGCAAATTCATGTTGGCATTATGCAGGGGACCGAAATCTGTTTCTGCCTGAATGGCGCATTTAGGTTACTTTCCGGCGAGTTGATGTCAGATGGGCCGCACCGTGCGAAGCTTGAACAAAATCAAATTTTGCTCGAAGAAAAACCTGTTTCAGGTGACCGCCTGATTTTTGTTCCGGCGAATCCGGCTGATTCATCATTCGAATTAATGGATGTAACCATCGGAATTAATTTTCACTGGGAACGTAAAGAAAACCAGGTTTTTGGCGGCTCGCTCGAAATTTTGGCCGATGGAGAATCGCTTTGGGCCATCAACCATGTTTCGCTCGAAGATTACCTGACTTCAGTGATTTCGTCGGAGATGAAAGCGACGAGCAATCCCGAATTGCTGAAAGCACACGCCATCATTTCCCGTTCGTGGCTAATGGCGCAGATCGAAAAAAGCAAACAGTTGCAGCAGTCGGGCCAGTTGTATCGGTGCATCTTGGAAACCGATACCGAATATATTCGCTGGTACGACCGCGAAGATCACCGGCTGTTCGATGTTTGTGCCGACGACCATTGCCAGCGCTACCAGGGAATCACCCGGCAATCGACCGACGCCGTGGTGCAGGCAATTCACGAAACACGGGGCATCTTTCTCGAAGAAGGTGGTAAAATTTGCGATGCCCGCTTTTCGAAAAGTTGTGGCGGTGTCACCGAGACATTCGAAAATGTTTGGGAATCGGCAGTGCATCCGTATTTGCAGTCGGTCGCTGACAAGCCGGATTTGAAAGACAGTTTTGCTCCTGATTTGTCGGAAGAAAGTTCGGCTGACGCGTGGATCAGGCAAAGTCCGGCAGCATTTTGCAACACCACCGACGGCAAAGTTTTGTCGCAGGTTTTGAACGATTACGATCAGGAAACGCCCGACTTTTTCCGTTGGAAAGTGAATTACACACAAGAGCAGCTTTCGGAATTGGTTTGCCGGAAAACGGGCCGCGACTTTGGGCAAATCCTCGATCTGGTGCCGGTGGAACGGGGCAAATCCGGACGGTTGATTCGCCTGAAAATCATTGGTGCCAAACAAACACTGGTGATCGGCAAAGAACTTGAAATCCGCAAAACGCTTTCCGAATCGCATTTGTACAGTTCGGCCTTTGTCGTCGATAAACATGAAATCAGTGGTGGCATTCCGCAGTCGTTCACGCTCACCGGGGCAGGGTGGGGGCACGGCGTCGGACTTTGTCAGATTGGCGCCGCCATGATGGCCGAACAGGGCTACCGGTTCGACCAGATTTTGCTGCATTATTTCCGTGGCGCAGCGTTGGTAAAAGAATACTGATCCGGCGATTATTGTTGCGACCATTCGCCTGTCAATTGGCTGAAAGCGCTTATCTTTGCCGACAGAAAACTTCAAACATTCAGGCGTATTCTCCTGTTTATTTCCGCAACAAAACACGCTCAGCATGGAATTTAAAATTGTCTCAGAATACCAGCCAACCGGCGACCAGCCCGAAGCCATCAGGCAACTGTCTGAAGGTTTGCGAAACGGCACCACCTGTCAGACTTTGCTTGGGGTAACCGGCTCCGGAAAAACATTCACCATGGCCAACGTGATCGCCGAGGTGCAGCGGCCAGCCCTGATTCTGAGCCACAATAAAACGCTGGCAGCCCAGCTTTATGCCGAGATGAAGCAGTTTTTTCCGGAGAATGCGGTGGAATATTTCGTGTCGTATTACGATTATTACCAGCCCGAAGCGTATTTGCCGGTGACCGACACCTACATCGAAAAAGACCTTTCCATCAACCAGGAAATCGAAAAACTGCGCTTGAGCACTTCTTCTTCGCTGCTCTCCGGAAGGCGCGATGTCATTGTCGTTTCGTCGGTTTCGTGCCTTTATGGTATCGGCAATCCGGAGGATTTTCATGCCAATGTCAACGAAGTAAAAAAGGGCGAAGTGGTGAGCCGGAACGTTTTTCTCCGGAAGCTGGTCGATGCACTTTATTCGCGCAACGAGGTGGAATTTGATCGCGGCAAGTTCCGGGTGAAAGGCGACACCGTGGATGTTTTTCCGGCCTATGCCGACACAGCTTTTCGCATCGTTTTCTGGGGCGACGAGGTAGAAGAAATTTATTCGTTCGATCCGGTAAGCGGCGGAACCATCGAAGAACTGGATCATGCCACCATCTATCCGGCCAACATTTTTGTGACCACGAAGGAACGTATGCAGTTGGCTATCCGGCAAATTCAGGACGATTTGGTGAAACAGATTGCGTTCTTTAAGGAAGCAGGGAAACCGCTCGAAGCCAAACGTATTCAGGAAAGGGTTGAATACGATATGGAAATGATGCGCGAACTGGGCTACTGTCCGGGCATCGAAAACTATTCGCGCTATTTCGACGGACGCGCGGCCGGTTCAAGACCATTTTGCCTGCTCGATTATTTTCCGGACGATTTCATCACGATCATCGACGAAAGCCATGT
Source organism: Bacteroidota bacterium (assembly GCA_023393265.1). Taxonomy (GTDB): domain Bacteria; phylum Bacteroidota; class Bacteroidia; order Bacteroidales; family Prolixibacteraceae; genus Aquipluma. Next base: position 11,546 of record JAEWME010000314.1, read on the forward strand.
CACTTTGCCGCAAATCCGCGCCATGTATGGCGGCGACCGGTCAAGAAAAGTGAATTTGGTGGAATATGGTTTCCGGCTTCCGGCAGCGATCGATAACCGGCCGCTCACATTCGACGAGTTCGAAAGTGTGGTTGATCAAACCGTTTTTGTGAGTGCCACTCCGGCGGATTATGAACTGGAAAAATCGGAAGGCGTCGTAGTTGAACAGGTGATCAGGCCAACCGGGCTGCTCGATCCGATCATCGATGTCCGCCCAAGCCTGAACCAGATTGATAACCTGATGCACGAAGTTCACCTGCGCATCGAACGCAACGAGCGGGTGCTGGTGAC
>JAEWME010000332.1 GCA_023393265.1 Bacteroidota bacterium
TCAAACTGCTGACAACAGAGCAAATCGGGCTCACGGCCATTTTGGTTGCCGTCTCCGGAATTTACTCGCAGTTTTCGACGCTCGGCTTTACCAAAGTGATCGAACGCCTGTTCCCGTATTTCAGGGACGAACAAAATAAACACAACGGATTTCTCTTCATCACATTCGCAGTTGGATTGGCTGGCTTTGCCCTTTCGCTTATCTCATTTTTTATCCTGAAACCGTGGATTATTGAAAATTATCAGGAAAAATCCCCTTTGCTTGTCGAATATGTCTGGTACATTGTTCCGCTCATTTTCTTCCGGATGTTTTCGGTGATGCTGGATACATACAACAAAATGTTGTTTGATGCCACCACCGGAACTTTGCTTACAGATTTTGTTTACCGAGTAGGAAACCTGTTGCTTCTCGGCGCTTTTTTCCTGAAGTGGATCGACTTCCAGATGTTTATTTGGGGCTACGTTTTCTTCCTGAGTTTGCCAGCCATCTACTTAACCGGACTGCTCATATATCGGGGGCAATTTAATCTTCAGGCAAAACCCGGTTTTGTGAAACCCGCATTGAAAAAGGAAATGATCAGTCTTTCGGTTTTCGGAATCATTGGCGGAGTCAGCAGCATCGCACTCAAGCAGATCGACACAATCATGCTCAGCGCTTATACCAACTTGTCTGTTACCGGTGTCTATTCCATCATTTTCTACTTCGGAACAGTGGTTCTGATCCCCAGTGTGGCGTTGGGAAAAATTTCATCAACCATTATTGCAAACTCGTGGAAAAACAACGACCTGAAAACAATTGAAGATATTTATTTCAAGAGTAGCATCAACCAACTTTTTTTCAGCCTATTGCTTTTTATCCTGATTACAGCAAACGTCGAGAATGTAATACAACTTTTAGGCACCAAATACCAGGGAACAGAATGGGTGATTATACTGATTTGCCTTTCGAGCCTGATTGTCGCCTCAACCGGATCGAGCGTACAGATTATCGGAACTTCGCACAAATACAAAATTCAAACCTATTCGCTCGGAGTGCTGGTTATCTTGTCGGTTATTTTTTATGCCATTTTCATTCCCATTTTGGGTATGATCGGAGCCGCACTCGGCTCGTTGCTCTCCGTTGCAGGAGCTTCGCTGCTGCGGGTTTTCTACCTGTACCAAAACATGAAACTTTTTCCTTACAGGCAGATCCATTTAAAGTGTCTGGCTATTGGTATTTTTACATTGATTCTGGGGAAAGTCATACCTGCGCACCCCAATTTCGTGGTAGATCTTGTCCTGCGTTGTACTGCTATTAGTTTTCTTTTTGTAGGACTAAACTATTTGTTCCGAATCTCTGATGAATTTAACCAAATGGCTGATAAATTTCTGAAACAAATCAGACTAAAAAGCTAACTTTAGTGGCAACATTAAGCGACATAAAAGATTTGACACATGAAAATCCGTTTTATAGGTGCAGCCCGTGAAGTGACCGGAAGCAAACACCTCATCACAACTAAACAAGGTAAAAACATATTGCTCGATTGCGGCATGTTTCAGGGAAAAGGACTTGAAACCGATTCGATGAACCGAAAACTGGGATTTGATCCGTCAGAAATCGATCATATTATACTGTCCCACGCGCACATTGATCATTCAGGCCTGATTCCTTACCTCTACAAATTTGGGTTCAGGGGATCAGTTATCTGCACCAACGCCACGCGCGATTTGTGTTCGATTATGCTCGTCGATTGCGGTCACATTCAAGCGGGTGACGTGAAAATATTCAACAAACGCCGGGTAGCCAAAGGGCTTCCGCCGGTTGAACCGCTTTACACCGAAGAAGACGCCCGCGCTTGTATGGAACTTTTCATCGGGGTTGCCTATAACCGCCGTTTCAACATCGATAACGACATCTCCGTTAAGTTTACCAACACAGGGCATATGCTCGGCAGCAGTGTCGTTTCGTTGGAAGTGAACGAAAACGGGAAACGAATCAAGCTCGCCTACACCGGCGACATCGGGCGGCCAGAAAGCCGGATTTTACGTTCTCCGGAGCCGTTCCCACAATGCGATTACCTTATCACAGAAACAACCTACGGGAACCGGCTTCACCCAAAAATGCAGGACGCTGAAAAAGAATTGCTGCGCGTAATCATCGAAACCTGTGTCGAAAAACAAGGCAAACTGATTATCCCGTCGTTTGCCATCGGGCGAACCCAGGAAGTGATTTATTCGCTGAACAACTTTTTCAACGAAGGAAAATTACCCAAAGTTAATATTTACCTCGACAGTCCGCTGGCTATTAATGCGACAGAGATATTCAAAATGAATGTGAACGAATTAAACAAGAATGTCGCTAACGTAATGTTGTATGACCCCGATCCGTTTGGCTTCAACTCACTGTTTTATACGAAAAGTGCCGAAGAATCGAAATCGCTCAACTCCTATAAGCTACCCTGCGTCATCATTTCAGCATCGGGCATGATGGAAGCCGGACGAATCAAGCATCATATTGCCAACAACATCGAAAACCCGAGAAACACCATTTTGGCGGTCGGTTATTGCTCGCCAACGACACTTGGAGCGCGCATTCTGAGCGGAGCCGAAGAAGTTTCTATCTTTGGTGTTAAGCATCCGGTCAGAGCCAAAATCGAGAAAATTGAAGCTTTTTCGGGACATGGGGACTACCAGGAAATGGCCGATTTCATCGGCTGTCAGGATGCAGATAAAGTTAAGAAAGTGTTCCTCGTTCACGGTGAATATGAATCGGCCCAGTTTTATGCAAACTACATCAAACAACGCGGCTTTCAAAACATTGAGATTCCAGAATCAGGAAACGAATTTGTACTCAACTAATGGAAAAATCTAATTTGGGAATCATTCTTCAGGCTCGAACCGGATCGACACGTATGCCCGAAAAGGTGATTTTGCCTTTTTCAGGAAACCAGTCTATTCTCGATCTGCTGCTCGAAAAAGTAAAAAGAACACATGCGCCGGCGGTGCTGGCAACGACTATGAGTCCGGGCGATGACCGGATTTGCCGAGTCGCGGAAAAACACGGCATCCCGGTTTTCCGTGGCTCCGAAAATGATGTGCTCGACCGTTTTGTGCAGGCCGCCAGACAATTTGGTATTAAAAAAATTATCCGGGTCTGTGCCGACAATCCTTTTCTCGACCTGTCGTCCATGAATCAATTGATTGCAGCTTTTGAGAACAGCGATGCCGATTACCTGAGTTTTCAGCTTGACGGAAATAAACCGTCCATTCTCACCCATTTTGGATTTTGGACTGAAGCTGTGACATTGGAAGCGCTGGAACGTGTTCAGCAATTAACCAGTGAAAAACTGTACCATGAGCATGTTACGAATTTTGTCTACGGAAATCCGGAATTGTTTAAGATTCGCTTCATTCCTGCCGATCCGCTGGTTTTTTCGAGAAAAGATATCCGGATGACACTCGATACACCCGAAGATTTTAAAATTCAGCAGGAAATTTATGAGGCAATCAGCAAGGAAAACCCTAATTTTGGCATCCGTGAAATTGTTGCCTGGCTCAACAGGCGTCCTGAAATCATTGAGCGCATGAAAAATGAAATCAGGAGAAACCAAAAATAAAGGGTAATATTCCAAAATGGCACAACCGACATATATCATCGGCGAAATTGGACAGAACCACAACGGTGAAGTTGAAATAGCCAAAAAATTAATTGATGTCATTACCGAACCAGTGATAGACAAGCTCTTTGGACAAAAGCTGATGCCGATGAATGCGGTGAAAATGACCCGCCGTGATTTGAGCGAAGAATTATCTGCTTCGGAAATGCTTCGCCCGTATAATAATCCTAATTCGTTTGGCAAAACCTACGGCGAGCATCGGGCATTCCTCGAACTGAATGACGAACAGCACTTCGAGGTTTACCAATATGCCAAGGCTAAAGGGCTCGATTTTGTTGAAACGCTTTGCGCCAAAGGTTGTCTTTCGATGCTGAAGTTATTTATGCCCGACCGATTGAAAGTCGCCTCGCGCGACCTGACCAACCTTCCGCTTCTGGAAGCAATGGCTGAAACCAAAATACCGATGATTCTTTCGACCGGAATGACCGGACAAAAAGAGCTTGACCATGCTTTGGAAGTGATCACCCGGCATCATTCTGAAATCAGTATTTTGCACTGCCTCTCGCAATATCCGTCTGAATATCAGAATATAAACCTAAAGACTATTACCTATCTCAAAGATCAGTATCCGCAATTTAAAATTGGATATTCCGATCATTCCATTGGTATTTTGATGCCTGCTGTGGCTGTGGGAATGGGTGCCGAAATCATCGAGAAACATATTACACTCGACCGCAACATGAAAGGAACCGACCACCGCGGGTCGCTTGAGCCTGAAGGAATCTGGCGCATGGTTCGCGATATTCGCAACACGGAATATGCCATTGGCGAATATGGCATTTTTGTCAGTGATATTGTGACCGAAACCCGCACCAAACTGGAACGTTCGGTTGCAACAATACGTACCATTGCCGTTGGCGAAATAATAACGGAGAATGATTTGCATTTGCTAAGTCCGGGTAATGGATTTAAATGGGCAGACCGTAACCAGATTGTTGGAAAGCGAGCTGCGGCAAACATTCCCGCCAACGAGATTATATATCCTGAAATGCTTGAATAGAAAGTAATCAGTGTTTGCTCCCGGTTGCAGGAACGATGTTCTGCAAAACTCCGGGTAACTTCGAACGCTGGGCACTTCGAACTAAAAAATGAAGAAATGAAGATCAAGTTGGTTTTATCTGATATCGATGGCGTGTGGACCGATGGGGGAATGTACTACGATCAGACTGGAAATGAACTCAAGAAATTCAATACCGCAGATAGTGCCGGTGTAATTTTCCTTCAGTTACTCGAAATACCTTTCGGGATTATTACCGGAGAAAATACCAAGATCGTGTGGCGCCGGGCTGAAAAACTAAAAATCAACCACCTGTTTATTGGTGTGAAAAATAAGCTCGAAGTAGCCGAAAAACTTTGCGCCGAATTAAAAATATCGATGAGTGAAGTGGCTTATGTAGGTGACGACCTGAACGACGCCATGCTTTTGAAAGCCGTTGGTTTCAGCGCCATTCCGGCCAATGCCTGTGCATACATGGAAAAATTTGCCAAAGTCAGGCTGAAACGCAAAGGCGGCGAAGGAGCATTTCGCGAATTTGTAGAGCTACTTCTGGAAAGAGAACATTTACTCGACACCGCCATTCAGAAATACCTGAAAGCTACGCTTCAGAAGTAATCGCCCTGATACATCTTTCGGCCACCTTTCCATCAATCCGGTAAGCATATTTCCGGATGAAAGCATCGTATTTTTCCCGGTCTATTTTTAGGTTTCCGCGGAAAATGCCTGTCAGAATGCTTTCAAGCGTGAAAGCATTGGTCGCATGAAATGCCACTCCTTCGGCCACATATCCCTGAATATCCTGGTTCAGGTGGTCGAGAATAACCAGAGGCTTATAAAAGTAAACGGTCTCTGTTCCAACTGTCGAAAAGCAGGTAATCAGTGTGTCGCACGAAGCAATCAATTTATACAAATCGGAAGTCTTGTCTATTTCGTAGTTCCTGCAACCAGCATCTTTCGCAATCGATTCGTAATACTCCTCATCGTCGAACTCGCGCGGGTGAAGTTTCACTACCAGCTTTGTTTTCTGCAACCGCTTCACAGCCTTAAAAACGTCGAAAGCTGCCTGGTAACGCAGTTCCGGGTCTCGTTGTGGTTGCGATGCAAAAACGATAATTTCGACCGGCTTTGCCTTTTTTTGTTTCTCGGCCTGTAAAAGTCTTGGAACCACGTCGGTTCTTATTTGTCCAACCGAAATAACCGATTCTTTAGGGTAATTGCCTTTGTCAACCAGAAACTTCTCCCAGTATTTTCCCCAGGCAAGCGTTAAATCAGGCATTACGCCGTTTTCACTATCTTTCTTTGTATATAAATATGCCGGATGTAAATCGTGCATGGTTCCGTGCTGCAAACCAATTACTTTGATTCCGCACGACTTGGCAGCATCGAGAATCGATTTAGTCAGCGGGCTGTTTTCATCGGGCGCAATAACCGCCTTTATTCGTGAAGATTTAAAATATTTGCAGGCGGAAAGATAACGGAACAAAAAGAATTCGGTCGATTTATCAAGCGATTGAAAAATTTCGAAAATCATTTTCTCGGCATCAGAAAGGTCCATCTGTCCCACTTTCCGGTATGCAAGGCGAATCTGGTGGCGCGCGTCACGCAATTCCTTCCGCACTTTTGAACTCAACAACCCTGAAAGAAGCAGCCCTTCTGAAAAAATCTTCTGACGGTTATTCCACCTCGGACTTAGATATTTCCAGGAAAAAGAATAGTCTGATTTACCTTTCGGTTTAGGCATCAAAACCTCAGTAAGCAAGCCAAACCGATCGTCAAGTTCCGAAATAAGGTATTCAAGAATATGGTGACCACTTTCGGGCTCCAGTGTTTCCTTGTCCATCACGGTTGAATACTTTTCAGAAAAATACAGCAGATATTCAGGCTTCTTCCGCCGGGTGAGCAGGCAACGCAAAACACGCAGCTTGGCTAAAAACAGGTAACTGAAAAGATCAGCAAAATTGAAACTGTCTTCATTTTTTCCGGCAGAAAAGCGAAACTCTACTTCGGGATAAATTCTCATCAGAACACGACTGTCTCCATCCACAAACCAAATGTGATCCTGAAAAGAATCGAACATTTCTTTAAGTGGCTCTACAAAGTACAACAGGTTGCGGACAGCAAAATAAATACGGAATTTGTGGTAATGCCAGATGCTTGCTCTCCCAACGGTGAAATGCCCGGCAACCGTTTGCGAGCCGCAACGAAGATCGCCAAAAAGCAATACTTCCGACATGGTCTCGTAATTAATGCGCTTTTTGTCTTCAGGGTCAATATTAATTCGTTTGGCAAAATCAGGAGTATTTCCGGAAGAAATTACAAAAACTTCGTCGCCACTCTCGGCCATTTGCCGTACTTCAATTTTTTCGAACTCGGTTAATGCCCTGTTTATAATGATTGTTTTGCCCATTCTTCAATTTTATTTCAATAAAGCTGCAATCCTTCCCGTCAGGTGTCGACGCGAAAAGGATTCAATTTTGTCCCGTTTCCCTCCGAAAGACGGATTGTCCAACTGATCGGCAATAAATTGCCCCATTCCTTCTGAATCACCGTACTCAAATAGCTTTCCACACTCTGTTTGCCCGATCAGTTCTGCCAAATCGCCATCGACGGGACCAATAGCCAAAACCGGCTTACCGGAAGCAAGGTATTCAAAAAACTTGCCCGTAATAATACCTTTGTTGTTTTTTACCCTCGGAACAATCATCAGCAATAAATCGGAACGATAAAGATATTCGATCGACCTGGCATGATCGACATAACCAACCAAATCTGTAGAAATTCCAGCTACGCTAAATTTTTCGACAATGGTAAGTGGTACTTTACCCACAAAGCGAACAACAAGTTTTTCCCTCGCCCGAGCGTCAAGTTTTTGGATCGCATCCAGCAAGCCGCTCACATCATACGATTCAGAGATCGTTCCGGTATACGTAATTATCTTTTTTTGTTCCTGAGAAAAAATCTTACCCGGAAAATCCTCTTCGTCAAATCCGTTGGGGATAATCATAGTCTTTTCGGCCACAGCCATAGGTGTTTTTCCTGAAAAGATTCGTTTCACATCGGTACTTACATTAATAATTATGTCAGCATTTTCGAGAACACTGCGTTCATAATTCAAATCGATTTTTCGGGCAATTGCGGTATGCCTGAAATGATCGTAATAGTAAATATCGGTCCACGGGTCTCGCAAATCGGAAATCCATCGGATTTTGAGTTTTTCTTTCAGCGCGAGCCCGATAAGCTGCGTCGAATGTGGCGGGCTTGTTGTAATTACTGTTTCAATGTTGTATTGGCAGATCAGTTCTACGGCCTTTTTCAAAGCATACTTATTCCAGCCTTTTCTCGGATCAGGCAACAAAAAATTTCCACGCAAAAATTTTGACACCTTTTGAAGGAAGCTTTCCTCCGATTCATTAGCGAATCCGCCATAAGGAACTTCTTTCCTGCCAGAAAAAACTTTATACAAATTATAAAGCTCGAAGCTTTTTGTGGTGAAAACCATGCAATCAGGATGAATTTCGCGGGAGAGGCTATTGTCGAGTTGCGGATAGCTGGCGTATTTAGGATCGACAGTCAGTATAACCGGCTGCCAGCCAAATTCGGGAAGATATTTGGCAAACTTCAGCCAGCGCTGAACGCCGGCACCGCCTGATGGCGGCCAGTAATATGTGATAATGAGCACTTTTTTCATCCTGGATTCGGAAAGTTCATGATGCGTAAAGATAGTTTATTCCACCCGAAAGAAGAAAGGCATCGATTCCTTCTAAAAGCAAAAAGGCCGCCTCAATTGCTTGAAGCGGCCTTAACCTTAACCTTTTCGCGTTAATTCAGGATGCTGTAATATTGTTCGTTGATCAAGTCAGGCAAATAACTGGCGATCATTTCCAAAACCTGATTCGACCCAGCCAATTGATTACTAATACATTTCTGGCCATTAAACGATTTCTCATTAATAACTGCCGAATTCAGTGATTCAGCAATTGTTCTTTCAGATGGGTTTACCATTCTGACACCAAAACCATTTGCACCATTCACATATTTAACCTCAAAATAGCTGGAACGAACCATGTATTCCTGTCCTTTCTTAGTTTCCTTCATAAAAACATGAACAGGGGTATTAGATTCACCATAAGCTATTACCCAGCTTTTCTGAAAGTCGGTATTAGGAACAAAATTCAGATCTGGGGAGATCTTGTAACTAGAATTGTTAGATCCTTCATTTCCGGCCCATACGTTAATAGAAATCAGCGTAAAAACTATTAACATCAACTGAACAAAATTTCTCTTTTTCATTTTCTGTAATTTTTGATTGTTTTTCCTAGTTTTCGTTGTTTGAACGCTGCAAATTTATATCTGATTTTAATCAAAAACACAGATCGTATCTGAACGTTGAACTCCAAAGAAAACAGTCAAAATAAAACCTGAAGACAAATACAGGAAATGAATATAAAATTGAATATAAAAGAAATCCGAATCACTTTTTAATATAAAAAAACTCAGCTTTGCTTTCAATTTGAAAGTTGTATGTTTTGCAACATTTATGAGTTTATAAACCTCTTTTTCTGCATGTTAATTAATTGTAAATAGATTCATCTTCTCTTGATTTTTCAGTTTCGCCTCCAAATGACTAATTTCAGTTACAATATGAAAGTACTTTCGACGGGTCACGATTGAGAATCCTAAGCAAAGCGTTAACAACACTTTGAAACCAAAAGAATTAAAATAGCTGATGGAGAACAGACCTTGAGCAAAAGAAAAATCCGGCGCTCTTTTGAGCGCCGGATTCTTATTAAACACCCCTAATAAAACTAACCTATGTAAAAAATACGCTGCTTTCTTTTCGCTAATTTGGTATCGGAATGACCGTTATCAAATTATATCTACTCTCGGTTCTTATTCTCTGACAGGTATTTTAAATTCATGAATCCGCGCTCCGTCTTTTACAACCAGCAGGTAAATACCTGTTCGGATGTTTGTCGGGATAACATTTAAGTCTCCTCCCTGCAGGTTTTTAACCAAAATTAAGCGACCCTGAATATCGTAGAGTGTGGCAACGGCTTTTCTGCTTACTTCTCCATTTATACAAATTTCGGCGTTCCGAACTGAATAAGCGCTCAATATGCCTAATTCATTTCCAGGATTATCTATACCGGTATTGGTTTCATCTCCATCGATAGTCCCATTACCGTTTGAGTCTCCGGCAATCTCGTTACCATCAATTTTTCCATCACCATTGATATCCCCTGCAATCTCAGGGGCAGTGATCTTTCCATCGCCATTGGTGTCGCCTGCGATTTCGGGTTCAGTAATCTTTCCATCGCCATTAATATCTCCCGATACCTCATCTCCATCGATAGTCCCATTGCCGTTTGAGTCTCCGGCAATCTCGTTACCATCAATTTTTCCGTCGCCATTGCTGTCACCGGCAATTTCGTTACCATCAATTTTTCCATCGCCATTGGTGTCGCCTGCGATTTCTGGTTCAGTAATCTTTCCATCGCCATTGATATCGCCCGATACCTCATCTCCATCGATAGTCCCATTGCCGTTTGAGTCTCCGGCAATCTCGTCACCATCAATTTTTCCATCACCATTGATATCCCCTGCGATTTCGGGTTCAGTAATCTTGCCATCGCCATTGATATCGCCGGCAATGTAGTTTACATCCTTTTCCCCATCGCCATTGGTGTCGCCCAATACTTCACTTCCATCAATGATGCCATTACCGTCCTTGTCTCCAGCAATCTCGTTACCATCAATTTCTCCATTGCCATTGGTGTCGCCTGCGATTTCAGGGGCAGTGATCTTGCCATCGCCATTAACATCGCCCGATACCTCATCTCCATCGATAGTCCCATTACCGTTTGAGTCTCCGGCAATCTCGTTCCCATCAATTTTTCCGTCGCCATTGGTGTCACCGGCAATTTTAGGTACAGTCACATCAAAGCGACCTGCGAAATACAGGAATGTATAATTATTGTCGATTCCGCCATCAAGTGTAATTTCGTAAGATCCCACGCTGGTTGCTTCATTAACCGTAGTCGTTGCAATTGGCTTAGTATCCAGTACGGTTTCATTGTCGTCGTCCACCCAACCACTGTATGTAAATGTCAATGGCGGATTAGCCGAGCCGTAAACTTTGGTCTGGTTGTCAGCTGTCACCGTCAGTTCTGCTTTGGTAACTGCAAAATCACCCGCTACAAGCATGAAAGTGTAGTTGTTGTCCGAGCCGCCGGTTAATGTG
>JAEWME010000339.1 GCA_023393265.1 Bacteroidota bacterium
AGGCTTTGGTGTACTCGAAATGGAGAAAGAAGAAATTTCACATTATTTTCCTGAAATGTTCCGGCTTTTGAACGAATGCCAGTTTTACAATTGCACCCACACCCACGAACCAAACTGTGCAGTGAAAAAATCGGTCGAAAATGGCTCAATTGCCGAAAGTCGGTACAATTCCTACCTCGGGCTGCTGGAAGACGAAGAAAAATACAGAAATTAATACAGATTGACAAAAAATAAGGAACTAAAAACCACAAAAAATTAGATTTCAAGAGCATTAAATTCAGTTATTTAGCTTGAAATATTCGAAAATCAACCTTGCTCTAGAATCGCCTATTTGCTCAGCTACTTCCTGATACCCGGCATTTTTTAAATTCTCGACGCTCTTAAAATGCGATAAAAGCGTTTTAATGGTCTTCTCTCCTACTCCTGAAATATTTTCAAGTTCCGACTTGATGAAATTGCCGGAACGCTTGTTGCGGTGAAAAGTAATTCCAAACCGGTGCGCTTCGTCACGCAACTGCTGAATTATTTTTAATGTCTCCGAATTTTTATCCAAATAAAGCGGAACCGAATCTCCGGGAAAATAAATTTCTTCCAGCTTTTTTGCAATCCCAATAATTGCAATTTTTCCACGCAAGCCTAATGTTTCAAGAGAATCTAAAGCTGCGCCCAACTGTCCTTTTCCACCGTCGATGATGATTAACTGAGGCAACGACTTTTCTTCGTCGAGTAAACGTTTGTATCTCCTGAAAACAACTTCTTCCATCGAAGCAAAATCATTCGGCCCTTCTACCGACTTCACGTTGAAATGACGATAGTCTTTTTTCGCCGGACGGGCATTCCTGAAGACGACACACGATGAAACCGGATTTGTTCCCTGCAAATTGCTATTGTCGAAACATTCAATGTGAACCGGCAAAACTTTTAGCTGAAGATCCTTTTGCATGGTTTCCAAAATACGGCTGGTATTTTTCTCAGCTTTCGAAATTGTTTGATGCTTCTGTTTTTCGAGCTTGTAATAAATGGCATTCCGTTCCGAAAGTTCCAGAAGTTTCTTTTTATCTCCCTGCTTTGGAACCTGAAATTTTACACCTTCCAGTTCTACATCTAGTTTCATGGGCAAAAGAATTTCCTTCGCATTACTGAAAATTTTCTGACGAATTTCAACAATCGCGAATTCCAGCAATTCCTCTGCCGACTCGTCCAGTACTTTCTTTATTTCCATGGTGTAAGTTTGAACGATGGCGCCACGAATAATTTTAAGGTAATTGACATACGCGAATGCTTCATCCTGATCGATCGAAAAAACATCAACATCACTGATTGTATTACTGACAACGGTGGACCTAGATTGAAATTTTTCCAACAAATCCAATTTTTCCTTGATTGCAGCAGCCTCTTCGAAACGCATTTCTTCGGCATATCCACGCATCAAATCCTTCAAATATTTGATCACACCCGAAATGTTTCCTTTCAATATCTCCTTTATTTGTTCGATATTTTTTTGGTATTCGGTATATTCTACAAGCCCAATGCAGGGTGCCTGACAATTTCCAATGTGATATTCGAGACAAACTTTAAACTTTTTTTGCCGGATGTTTTCTTCCGTCAGGTTGAGTTTGCAATTGCGAAGCTTAAAAAGTTTACGAAAAAGTTCGAGCAAAACGCGAACAGTAAGCACCGACGTATACGGACCAAAGTAAGCCGAACCATCCCGAATGACATTTCTGGTCTGGAAAACACGTGGAAACCGTTCATTCTTTATAACAATCCAGGGATAAGTTTTGTCGTCTTTTAACCTGATATTGTACCGGGGTTGATACTTTTTGATCAGGTTATTTTCGAGCAAAAGTGCATCTTGCTCAGTTTCGACAACCATGTGCCGAATATCGGCAATAGCCCTGACGAGTAAAGCAGTCTTCCGGTTTTGCTGATTTTTGTTAAAATATGACGAAACCCTTTTCTTCAGATTCTTGGCTTTTCCCACATAAATGATCTTCCCGGTAGAATCGAAATACTGATAAATTCCGGGCTGATCGGGCAAAACCGATACCAAAGAACGAATAAAGTCGGGATTCCTGGGAGCCATTTCCGTAAAAATTCAGGCTAAATCAGATCAATATTGAATAACAGTATGGGTCTCGTATTGGGCGATTTCTGCTTTTTTCTCGGTTTGAATAAACGCCAGATCGATGATAAAAGAGAAATAAATCTTCCGAACATTTAGTTTTTTCACCAAATTTAAAGCAGCCAAAGCAGTTCCACCCGTTGCCAGCAAATCATCGTGAATGAGCACCACATCGTCTTCGCTCAAGGCATCCACATGCATTTCAATCTGATCAACTCCATACTCCAATTCGTATGATTCAGCAATCACTTCCGAAGGCAATTTTCCTTTTTTTCTGATCGGCACAAAACCTGCATTCGCGCAATAAGCGACTGCTCCACCAACTATAAAACCTCGCGATTCCAACGAAACAATTTTGGTAATTTCCTTCTCCTTGCAGAAATCAGAAATTTGATCGACGACACTTTTGAAAGCTTTTGCATCTTTCAAAAGTGTCGTAATATCTTTGAAACTGACACCTTCGATCGGGTAATCTTCAATAACCCGTACATATTTTTTGAGCTCCATAAAAATATTTTAAGCGTTCCACGTGGAACAATCATCTACCCAACATTACCAACAACACATTTATATCAGCCGGACTAACACCAGAAATCCGACTTGCCTGACCAATTGTTTCAGGTTGAATTTCAGCTAGTTTTTGCCGAGCTTCTGTACTAATAGAATGAATTTTCTCGTAATCGAACCGACCAGAAATGCTAATATTTTCGAGGCGCCGATATTTCTCAGCAACTAACTTTTCACGATCAATATAGCCCGCGTACTTAATAGCAATCTCAGCGGATTCAAGAACTTCTTCAAATCGATCAGCAGGCACCCTATTCAAAAAAGCTTTAAAAGGAGTAATATCATTAACCAAATCGAAAATAGAAATCTGAGGACGCAAAACTATATCAACGAGCTTCACTCCCTGCTTTAACGGAGCTGAACCTTTCTCAACCAAAATAGGATCGATAAACTGCGGTTTAATTGAAAAAACTGAAACAAACTCGATAATCTCATCCACAAGTTTTTTCTTTTCCACCATCAAATTATACCGCGATTCTTTAGCCAAACCCAACTTAAAAGCTTTCTCTGTAAGCCTAAAATCAGCATTATCCTGACGCAACAAGATGCGATATTCAGCCCGTGAAGTAAACATCCGGTAAGGCTCATCCACCCCTTTCGTAACCAAATCATCAATCAAAACTCCAATGTAAGCTTCATCCCGGCTAAGCACAAAAGCCGCAAGTCCTTTAACTTTTTGATGTGCATTTATTCCTGCCATTATACCCTGGGCAGCGGCTTCCTCATATCCTGTAGTTCCGTTAATCTGACCAGCAAAAAACAAGTTATCAATTAATTTTGTCTCAAGTGTAGCATGCAGTTGTGTAGGATCAAAATAATCATACTCTATCGCATAACCAGGTCTGAAAATACGAACATTTTCAAGGCCTGGGACATGTTTAAGCGCACGTAACTGAACATCCCAGGGAAGCGATGAAGAGAAACCATTCAGATAAAATTCAATGGTGTCCTCGCCTTCCGGTTCAAGAAAAAGCTGGTGAGAATTACGTTCGGCGAAAGTCACAATTTTAGATTCAATACTAGGACAATATCTCGGACCAGCTCCAATAATGGTACCATTATACATCGGAGAGTCTTCGAAACCTTCCTCCAAAATAGAATGAACAGTTTCGTTTGTATAAGTTATCCAGCAGCTCTTTTGCTTAAGCTCAGATTTGACTTCAGGCAAATAGGAAAATTTCTTGATCCGTTCATCGCCCTTTTGTTCCTGAAGCTTGGAAAAATCAATCGTTCTGCCATCAATTCGAACCGGAGTACCGGTTTTCAATCTCCCTGTTTTAAAACCAACATCAAATAACTGCTCCGAAATATGATAGGAAGCACTTTCGCCAATACGCCCTCCTTCCATTTTTGAACGACCGATGTGCATCAATCCATTCAGGAAAGTACCATTGGTTAAAACAACAGAACCGGCAAAAAAATCGACACCTATTTTGGTCCTAACACCAGTAACTTTCTTATCTTCAATATGTAGAGATACAACAGCATCCTGCCACAAATCGAGATTATTTGTATTTTCAAGCAAATGCCGCCAAACTTCTGTAAAACGGGCACGATCGCTTTGTGTCCGCGGACTCCACATTGCCGGACCTTTAGATTGATTCAGCATGCGAAATTGAATACTGGAACGATCGGTAACAATACCAGAATAACCACCCAACGCATCAATCTCGCGAACAATCTGCCCTTTTGCAATTCCGCCCATGGCAGGATTACACGACATCTGCGCATATTTTGTCATATCCATTGTAATCAGAAGCGTCTTCGAGCCCAAATTAGCTGCTGCAGCTGCAGCTTCACACCCCGCGTGACCACCACCAACTACAATGACATCATAATAAGGTAACATTTTCTATTTTCCTCCTAATAAACTATTTTCCAACATGTTAAGGTAAAAATCTTCTTTTTCTGTCATCAATTTCTTATCAGCCTTAACTTTATCTTTATATCCAAGTAAATGTAACACACCATGAATCAAAATACGGTTCAATTCATTCGCAAAAGTCTTCGAAAAAAACTTTGCATTCTCCCCCACCCGATCGACGCTGACAAAAATATCGCCACCAATAACATTTCCTTCCACGTAATCGAAAGTTATGATGTCGGTATAATAATCGTGTTCGAGATACTTCCTGTTCACTTCAAGCAAATACTCATCAGAACAAAAAATAAAGGAAATATCTCCAAGCGATTTTCCTTCATTTAAAATAACCTGCTTTATCCAGCCTGAAGTTTCACGCCGTTTCAATTTAGGAAACGGGACATCTTCAGCAAAATAAACAATGCTCATCAGCCAATATGATATTTAATTTCAACACTTCTTCCATCATCAGAATATTTCAAATGATCGGACATACTTTTAATCAGAAAAATTCCCCGACCATTCTCTTTGCACAAATTTTCAGAGGTAGTTGGATCTTCAATACACTCAAACGAAAAACCGTCTCCCTCATCCTGAACTTCGATAACAAGTAAACGATCGAAAACATAAACTGAGATGTAAACCTGTTTATCTTCATCCAGTTTATTTCCATGAATAATCGAATTATGCACTGCCTCACTCAGACCAAGAAAAACGCGATTAAACAACTTACGATCTATGGCCACTTCTTCGAAAATACCTTCAAGAAAAAGCCTCACTTTTTCGATACTCAAAAGCTCAGACGATATAACTAAATCGCGGCGCAAAATTAATCCTTTATCTGATTTAAAAAGTTGTTGTATTTCTGATCGTAAAAACTACGCAATTTATAATTGTTTCGCTTAATAAGTTCCTTATCACTATTAAGCTGCTTGTTATACTCAAAATAACCTTCAGGGTTATCCTTCTTAACATCAAGAGCAGTTTTAGATTCGCGCTTATCATCTTTATCGCGCTCTATTTCAGATTTTTCCGCATCTAGTAACTTCGACAAAATAAGATTCTGGCGTTGAATCAATTCACTGGTTATATTTTTATTTATCAGGTCTTTGCGAGACTGTTCAAGCAGTAAATCAGCTATTTTTAATTGCTCGCCAGCCTTTGAACCGACAGACCCGCTATTAAGCATTTCTCGAATCATTTGCTGCATCATTTCCTGCTGAGCCAGAGTTTGACCGATGGCTTTGCTCATTTTTCCACCTTCGCCTTTCTTCATTTGATCAATCATCTGCTGCAACTGATCTTTGATAGACGACTGACTTTCCTTCATACTTTTCAAACTTGGTTTAGAACTCTTTCCTCCGGGTTTGTCGCAATCGCCATCACCAGGCATCGAATTCTTCTCCTGTTCCTTTAAATTTTCAAGTGCTTCTGACAAAAACAAAGCAAGGTTGTTTGCAGCAGTGATACTGTATTGCTGGTACATTCGGGAACTTCCCAAATTACCATCTTCAAGAACCTGAAGCGACGAACTGGTATTGCTTTCGAGCGCCAGCATTTCCTTGTTGATTACCGAACTAACTTCGGGAGTACGCCTGGCCAGAGCCTGAAGCGAATCTTTTACAAACTCAACCTGCTTGCCCAAATTCATCTGCTTAACACGCAATTCGTTGACTATCGGATTGTTGAAGTCGACCTTACTAAATTTGCCTAAAACATTTTCCTGATCAAAAGAAATAGTAAGCAGATTTTCAAGAATTTGCCTGATGTCGTCAATATTTTCCTTATTCTGTTTGCCCTTCGCATTTTTTAACATCTGATCCATTGCAAAAGCAAGCTGATCGAGCGAATTTTTATTCTTTTCCAGTCCTGACGAAGTCTTACGTTTATTTCCTTTCTCTGAATTATTAATTATATCCTGGTAATTCTCTTTTATCTCAGAAAATTCCCGGTCAAAATCAAGCATATTCATTGGCTTATCAAGCGACTTGTTCATTTCAAGTGCTCCTTCATAATCTTTCTTCAGATTGTCAAGCTGATCCCGGTTCTCTCTTTCTTTCTTACCTAACTCGCCCAATTCAGAACGCCTATCCAAACTTTCTAGCTGTGATTTTTCATCCTGCGCCAATTTGACAAGCTCATCCAAAACGCGTTCAACTTTTTGTTCGACCTTCATTTTCTTTAGCAACTGAAGATTTTTATCCAATTGTTTTGACAAATCATCAAGCTGATAATCCATTTTCTCTGAAAGTTGCTCGAACTTTTTCGAGTCGAATTGCTTTGCCAGTTCATTAAACTCATCAAAAAGCTTCTTCAATTCATCATTGAAAACATCTTTAATCAATTCGTCAATCTGTTCCTGTTTCTTCAAAATATCCGATTTCTCTTCGGAAAACGAATTGAGGAAATTATTAGCATCACGATTTTGCTGCTTAATTTGCTCCAGCGTATTTTCCAAATCGGTTTTTTTATTCATAATATCTTTAACCGTTTGAAACTTCTCCCAGTCGGACACTTCCGAATCAATTTGCTTCATCTTGAAATTCTTAAATTCCTGCTGAATTTCTTCGGTTAGTTTTGTGCTCTTCCTGAAAAGCTGATCAATCGTACTCTGATCAGAGTTTTCCTTCGCCAAAATATCCTGATAATCAGGAAAAGTAAAAGTGAACGTTTCGCTGATCGTCCGCTTAAAATGGTTGATAAAATCGTTATCGTAAACCGAAAAATAGTATTTAAACGACTTACCTAAATTCTTTACTGATTCAAAATCAAACGAATAATAAAAATCCTGATTCAGAAGAAACGGGGTAAAAGGAACTGAAAATGAACTGTCTTTGCCATCAGTATTAATTACAAAATCGAGCTTGTGAAAACCAAAGTCGTCTACAATGTTTCCTTTAAAATGAAAGACCCGGTAATCCATGCTGTCGTTCACCTGCGCAACTTTTATTTCCGGATACAAATCAGCTATAGTCTGAATTTTATAAACCAAACTATTTTCATTTTGGATGCGGCTGTTTTTAATAAACACGTGATATTCAAAATCTTTACTAAACGATCTCGAAATTTCAAAAACATCGCCGTCTTTCTTCCCCTCCAGCCGCGTACTATCGCTTAAAAATATAGCAAGGCTGTCAGTATCTACAGTTTTAAACTTCCACCTGACGACAGATCCGGCGGCTATCTTTAAGTCTCCAACGTTCTGTAGAATTTCGCTTGAAAGATTGGTATACGCAGGAGGCTGAACTTCAACAGAAAAAGAAGAAATAAAAGGCTTATTCAGCACAATCAACTTATAAACATCCGATAAATATTTTTTGTCGGTGAAGTAAAAAGACATTGAACTATTAACATTTTCAAGCTGATAGGTGAAAGTATCTTGATCTTTTGTCATCAGAAAACTATTGCCACCTATGTTGACATACATCGTTTCCGGAATTTCTTTGCCTTCGCAGCGAAGTTCAAGTCCAATGGATTGTCCCATCTCAATTTCGAGCGACGTATTAACCAGTTGAAAAGTAAATGGAGCTGGCTTCACATATTTCTGCTGAAAATGTGCCAGCCGAACCGAGCTATCCTTGAAAAATTCAGGAGACTTCATGAAAACCAACAAAAATAAAGCAAGCACAGAGAGCAAGACGCCAAAAACAACTTTTAAATCCTTAAACCTGATGGCATCGCTGAAACTGAAAACCTTCAGTTCATTTATTTTCTGATCGATACTGGCACGCTTTAATTCCAGCGAATAAACCGGATCACTTGCTTTTTCAAGTTCAATTATATTTATCAGTTTGTCCTTTATTTCCGGATAAGTTTTACTCAACTGCTCCGAAACATCGTAATAACTCAGTCGCTTTCCAATTCCAGCCAGCTTAACCAACGGCCTAATCAGAAAATAAAATAAAATCAGGACAGTTAATACAATAGAAATCAGCAATATTACAAGCTTAATGTCGGGATCAAAAAAACTAAAATATTCAAGAGAAGTAATAAAACTAAAATAAACTACAACCGTCAATAGAAAGAGAATAATACCCCTTATCAACTGATAAAAGTAGAACTTCCTGATGTAAGAATTCAGTTTATCAACAAACTGTTCGTAGTTTTGATCCATCTTTATAATAAATTCATTATAAGATAATTGAACTTTCACCTTTTAAACATTTCTAAAAAATGGATGTTTATAAAAAAGATGAAAAAAACAGAAAACTTTGGCAAAGATATTCATTGAAATTTGTATTGTTGATCAAAACCAATAATACAACAACTTTTATTTAATTCTAATTGCACCAATATTCAACAGGAAGAAGGAACATTAGAGAAGTTGAATTTATCAAACCAAGGCAAAACTAACAGTTGTTTAAATAAGAGAAGACAATAGTAAAAATCAAAACTTTACCCTGTTAGTAAAAAGTTGAAAAACGGGAATAAAACGGTGTAATTGTAAAAAACAAACAGAAACTAAAAAAGATATCAAAGCAATTAACAGCCCATATTCATCTTCATTTATTTATTTAAATTTTAAAAAGAAAATAATAATGAAAGAGAACGGACAAAAAGTAAAAGCAAGGGGTATCCTTTTTTCTTTTTTCGGAATATAGTATATTAGTTGATATATTTTGTGAGGTATGAGAGAGAGGTTAAATATATTATTAGTAGAGGATAATCTTCTGAATCAGCGGATCGTCATGTTCAGCCTGAAGAAGTTTAACCACGAAGTTACGGTTGCCAACAATGGTGTAGAAGCCATTGAAAAGTTTCAGCAACAAAAGTTTGATGCGATTTTAATGGACATTATGATGCCGGTTATGGACGGACTGGACGCAACTGTTAAGATCCGCGAAATTGAAGCAACCACTCAGGTAGAAAAGCGAACTCCCATTATTGCTCTCACAGCCAACACGATGGATAACGACCGCGAAAAATGTATCTCATACGGAATGGATGAGTTCATGGCAAAACCTTTTGATATAGAGAAACTTAAAACTATATTTAGCGAGCTGAATATTCCTGCCTGATTTAATAAACAACTACTTTTCTCAGTTCCGGTTTAATTTCTTTATTTTTGGCTGAAATACCGAAGGCTAAAAATGGAAGAGAATTTTGATTTCAGAAGCAAATCTTTTTCTGATGATGAAAAAGAAATAGACAAACAGCTTCGTCCGCTCGAATTTGAAGATTTCAGTGGACAGGGAAAGATTGTTGAAAACCTCAAAATTTTCGTAAAAGCAGCCAAGCTAAGAGGCGAAGCACTCGATCATGTTTTGCTTCATGGTCCTCCCGGACTCGGTAAAACTACACTTTCAAACATCATAGCAAACGAGTTGGGTGTTACCTTAAAACTTACTTCAGGACCAGTTTTGGATAAACCTGGCGATTTAGCAGGACTATTAACCAATCTGGAACCCAATGCGGTACTTTTTATCGACGAAATACACCGCCTGAGCCCAATTGTAGAGGAATATTTGTATTCGGCAATGGAAGATTACCGAATCGATATCATGATTGATAAAGGACCTAGTGCCAGATCTATTCAACTTGAGTTAAACCCGTTTACACTAATAGGCGCCACAACCCGCTCAGGATTGTTAACCAGCCCGCTCCGAGCCAGATTTGGTATTAAAGCACATCTCGAATATTACGATATTGACGTTTTGACAAAAATTGTGAAACGTTCAGCCTTTATACTGAATGTAAAAATTGAAGATCAGGCCGCGGTAGAAATTGCTTCCAGGAGTCGTGGTACTCCCCGAATTGTGAATGCTTTACTGCGCCGTGTCCGCGATTTTGCGCAAGTTAAAGGGAATGGTGATATTACAATGGAAATTACGCTGTTTGCACTCGATGCTTTGAATATTGACAAATATGGTCTGGATGAAATGGATAATAAAATTTTGTCAACCATTATAGATAAATTCAAGGGCGGTCCGGTAGGAGTATCGACCATTGCAACTGCGGTTGGTGAAGATGCCGGAACCATCGAAGAAGTTTACGAACCTTTCCTTATAAAGGAAGGTTTTATGAAGCGGACTCCGCGTGGTCGCGAAGTAACAGAGTTGGCGTACAAACACTTGGGTAAAGTGCACTACGGCGACTCCCCTACCCTTTTTTAACCAGTCTAATTTCGAATAATTTGGGATAATATTTTCCGGTGACGTACATTTTTTTCGTTGCCGGATCAATGGCGATTCCGTTTAGAACATCGACTTTATCGGTATTCAAAACACTTAAAATTCCGGATAAGTCAACTGTTGCCAATACTTTTCCGGTTTCAGCATCAATTTTTACAATCATATTTTTACCCCAGATATTGGCAAAAATAATTCCGTCTGAATATTCCAACTCATTAATGAATTGAACAGGACTTTGGTGGTCGTATACCTGTATTTTTTTGACAGTGCTATAATTTGTCGGATCAACCCAGGTCAGGTAATTGGTTCCGTCACTCATAATCAGGTTTTGCTTGTCATTGGTCATTCCCCATCCTTCGGCCGATTCAAACCTGAAGCTGTCTACCAGAGCCATATTTTCAAGTTTATATACAAAGCCAATTTTATTTTTATAGGTGAGTTGAAAAATTTTACCATTCAGGATGGTTA
>JAEWME010000367.1 GCA_023393265.1 Bacteroidota bacterium
TGGCTGCAATATCCTTTGCCGTTGGCTTTAGCCAACGGATGCTGAGTTAGACATTTAAAAAACCAAAATATCAAACACCATGAAAGAAATAAATGCATCAGAATTTGAAAGCGAGGTTTTGAAAGGTGGAAATGTGGTACTGGATTTTTACAGTACCGAATGCCCGCCCTGCGAAGCGCTTTTCCCCAAACTCGAATCGCTCGATCCGATGTTTAAAGGTGAAGTTCGATTCATCAAAATTTTCAGGCAGGGCAATCGTGATCTGGCCGATCAGTTGGGCGTGAAATCTTCTCCGACTTTGTTGTTTTATCAGGATGGGGAAGAAATGACCAGCCGACTTTCAGGAGGAATAAAACGCTCGGAGATTATCCGCAACCTGAAAAGCGTGATTGGCAAGGAAAAGGTGAACGAGATTGTCGCCAAACAAAAGCAAATTGTCACTGATGTGGATGTGGCCATTTTGGGGGCAGGACCGGGCGGACTAACGGCAGGTTTATATCTCTGTCAGGCGAAAATCAACACCGTTTTGGTAGACATTGCCTTGCCCGGCGGAAATGTTTCGACCACGCACGTGGTGTCGAATTACCCCGGATTTATTGATCCGCAGCCCGGATATATGCTTTCGCACAATATGTCGGAGCAAACCAAACGCTGCGGAACGACTTATAAAGTGGCGGTTGACGTGACGCATGTCGATTTGCAGAAAAAGGAAATCATGATCGATGGGCAGGAAACCATTCGCGCCAAGCGAATTGTTATTGCCACCGGTACTTCGCCCAACCGCATTGGCATTCCGGGCGAGTTGGAGTTTAAGGGGCAGGGCATTTCGTATTGCGCTACCTGCGACGCCAAGTATTTTGTCGATAAGGAAGTGGTGGTGATTGGCGGCGGAAATTCGGCCATTGAAGAAGCCGATTTTATCTCGAAGTTTGCCTCGAAAATTACCATTGTTCACCAGTTCGACCAATTGCAGGCCAACAAAACGGCGCAGGAAAAAGCGTTTGCCAACTCAAAAATTTCGTTTATGCTTTCGCACGAACCACGCGCTTTCCGCAAGGCTGGCGACAAAATGGAGGTTGAGGTGGAAGACCTGAAAACCAAAGAAAAGAAGACCTTGACGACCGACGGAATCTTCGTGTTTATTGGGCAAAAGCCGAACCTCGAAATCTTTGGGAATGAGCTGGAACTCGATCAGTGGGGCTACATCAAAACCGACGAAGACAAGCGCACTAACATCGACGGCGTGTTTGCCGTGGGCGACGTAACCAGCAAAAAATACCGCCAGATTACCACCGCCATTGCTGACGGTACCATTGCAGCCATTGCGATTACAAGAGAAATAGGTTAGAGAGGGTGCGGCGATTTTTAATCGCCGGTTATTTCGCGATTGAAAATCGCGACACCCACACTGCAACCCCTGATTTGAAAGATTGCTTTCGGGTCAGGGGTTGTGTGTTTTTGATTTTGAAGAAATAAAAACTGAATATATTGAATTTGAACGGCAGGGGTCTTAAATTTGGGAGAACTTATTTGTAGTCACTTTGGCGTGATTATCTCAAACACGAAGATATTACACAAGACACCCGCCAAGCTCGAGTATATTTTTTGAGAATGTTAAACAATCAAGGCAAACACTTAAATGAAGAAGAAGATTTCATTTTTAATTGGTTCGGGATTTTCAGTTCCAGAAGGGCTTCCAAGTGTTCAAAAACTGAATGAACGGTTGTCAAAGATTGATGAGAATGAAATATTTATTCATACTGACCAAACTGCTTTCTTCCTAAATGGACAAGAAGACCCAAATCGGTGGTCAAAAAAAATTGAACGATATTTTGTACAGGAATTTTTGGAGTTTTATAACTCCAAAATATTAGGTGGAAAAGAAGAGTTCCACTATGAAACTTTTTATGATTTCTATTCTAATTATCTTTCAACTGGAGAGAATCAAAATGAAATTGAAAAATTTTACGAAGAATTTTCAAAGAAACACGAATCAAAAACATATATCATTAGGGACTGCTACAATATGGTTGCTGATTTTAATAGAACTTTCAATCAATTATTAGCGTCGCAGCTCCAGAGTACAAAATATTTCCAAGATGTAAGTCAATTAAATTATCCTCCTTATGATGATTTCATCCATCTATTGACAGATTTGCTCAAAGAATTTGATATTAAATTTCACACTTTAAACCACGACTTGTTTTTTGACTGGCTCTGTCAACATCACTGTGATTTGTGGCAGAATTATTCAGATGGATTCAGATTCGAAGGTTCGCCATTTTACGGATATCTTAATCACATTTTTAATCCGGGCACTGATTTTGAAGTTCACAAAAGCTACTATGTCAAGCTTGCGTATTTTGACAACAAATTCGACACAAGTTTATGCTTGTTCAAGCTGCATGGTAGTATTTTCAATACAATAGTTTATACACCAGAACCCGACCAAAAAGCAATTAGAGTGAGAGGTGATTACGGGATTGGTGAATTCTTTAAGGAGATTTTGAATAAGGAAAATGGTGAACATGAATTAAAAAATCTCTTTGACCAAGTTCATCCGGACTTTTTGAGTGGTACAACATTTAAAACTCGCTCATATACGACTGACCAACACTATATAAACTTATTTAAACACTTTGAGAATAATCTTTTGGAATCGGAGCTGTTAGTCGTTGCAGGTTACGGATTTAAAGATTTAGGCATTAATGAGTATATTGAAAAATATTATTTAAAAAATGGTATGCCAATGTTAGTAATTGATCCTTACAAACCCCAAACAGCCTTATTAGAAAAATACTCAAGCGTATTTATTGAAAAAGGAATCACTCAAGTCGATTTCAAGGAACTTAAACAAAACGTGGAAAAAATGCTAAGCGAAGGCAAATAAAACACATTGGCTAATAAATAGCTGCTTAAGCGACTGTTATAGCTCGAAGTCCTCCTCACTATGAAATCTGGCATTTGCTTCACCTTTGAAATTTATATATTTGCAATAAATCAATCGAAAATGTACCTCGACAATTACATAGATCAAATCAGAGCTTTATGCTCAGAGAATAGAGTCAGGCGCTTGTTCGTTTTTGGCTCGGTTTTGACCGATCAGTTTAACGAATCGAGTGACGTTGATTTGTTGGTGGACATTGCCAAATCAGATCCGTTCGACTACGCCGAAAGCTACTTCGATTTAAAATTTAAACTTCAGGATTTGCTTAAGCGACCCATTGATTTGCTGGAAGAAAAGAGTCTGAAGAACACCTACCTCATCGAGAATATCAACCAAACCAAAAAGCTGATTTATGAAGCTTGAGATTAAAGTTTGGCTTCAGGATATTGAACGATCGATTCAGGAGATCTATGATTTTCTTCCCGAACAGCGGGATTTTAATGAGTTCTTTCGCGATCTTAAAACCCGCAAGGCCGTTGAGAGAAACATTGAAATTATTGGCGAAGCGCTCAACCGGATTCTAAAGTTAGAACCGGACATTGCAATTTCTGATTCGCGAAAAATTGTTGATACACGCAACCGCATTATTCACGGGTACGACAGCGTAACCGCCGATGTGCTTTGGTTGATTGTTAATCGGTATTTGCCAGTACTTCAGGCAGAAGTAGAACACTTGCTCCAATATGATTTTTAATTTTTTCCTTCTTCCCCTCTTGCAAATTCAATTTTTCAAATTAACTTTGTATTTCAAAGTACTTTTAAAAATATGAACACACCGAATCCCAAAGAAGATATTCAGGCCATCCGTGAAATCATGGAACGGTCGTCGAAGTTTATGTTGCTCAATAGTTGGGCAGGCTTTTTTGCCGGCACTTCTGCTTTGATTGGCGCGGCCATTGCGTGGTTTGTCGTGCTCGACTCCGGAAGGATTCATTACGACGAATTTTTGTGCACAGTGGGTGGCTCGCCTCTGAACAGCGTGACCATCGGTTTGGGAGCGGTTGCGTTGGTTGTTCTGCTTTTGGCTGGAGTAGCCGCCATCTGGTTTTCGTACCGGAAAGCGCATAAGGCCGGGCAGAAATTCTGGACAAGCTCCACCAAACGGGTGTTGACGCATTTGCTGATTCCCATCGTTTCGGGAGGAATATTCGTGCTGATACTGGTTTCGCGCAACAGTATTGATTTGGTGGCATCGGCGATGCTAATCTTCTACGGACTGGCTTTGGTGAATGCTGGCAAATTCACTTCCGGCGAAATTCACTGGTTGGGGATGGGGCAACTGTTTCTCGGTCTATTAGCCGGAATTTTTGCTTCGTACGGAATCCTGTTTTGGGCTCTGGGTTTTGGCGTATTGCATCTGGTGTATGGTGTGGTGATGTGGATGAGGTATGAAAGGTAGCATGGGGCTTGGGGCGAGGAGCATGGAGACAAAAGTCGCAGTGTTCAGTCGCAGTTAGCAAAAAAGTTGCGAGTTGCGAGTTGCGCTTGAACAAACCCGCAACCCGAATCCCGTAACCCGCAACAATAAATGGTAAATCGTAATTAGTCAAATCGTAAATAAACTCTGGTGAAAAATCCGATTTCAAATCTACAGAAAGTGTTCGAAAGCCGCATCAGGCTTGGAATCATGTCGGCACTCATGGTGAACGACACGCTGGATTTCAATGCCCTGAAGGAGCTGCTCGAACTCACCGACGGAAACCTGGCCAGCCACCTGAAAGCCTTGGAACAGCAGGAAATTGTTGTTGTTTCGAAGCAGTTTGTGGGCCGGAAACCCAGCACAACTTACCGGGCAACCGAGCAGGGAAAGGATTTGTTTCGCCAGCATTTAGCGGCATTGGAACAACTGATTAGCAACCAATAATTTTTTTTAATCACAAACTTTGAAATTCAAAGTACTTTTAATGATCTCAAAGCTATGGAAACAAAACAAATTCAAAATTTTCTGAACAGTTACAGTGTGAAAATGATCGTCGTGATGGGACTGGCCCTTGTGCTGCTGATTCCGTCGTTTTTTATTCAGGATTTGATTCGCGAGCGAATTGCCCTTGGCGAGCAGGTGAAACAGGAGCTTTATGCGCAATGGGGTGGCAAACAGGTGGTTGCTGGTCCGGTGCTTAATGTGCCGTTTGTCGTTCAGGAGCAAAATGAAAACGGACAGGGAACGATTGACCGGAAAGGCATTGCTCATTTTTTGCCTGAAACGTTGAAAACCAGTGGCGAACTTTTGCCTGAAAAGCGGAAGCGGGGCATTTACGAAGTGGTGGTTTACGAAGGAAAACTAAGCATGAGAGGGGCGTTTGCGCAACCCGACGGTTCACAACTGGAGCTTCAGAATGCGCAGTACAACTGGGATGCCGCTTATTTCACGATCGGGATTTCGGATATGCGTGGCATCAAAAACCTTCCGGAGTTGATTGTGAACGGGCAGCATTGCGCGGTTGAACCCGGCGTGGCCGATACCGATTTATTTATGTCGGGCATTACGGTAAAAGCCGGAAAAATTGATCTGAAACAGCCGCTGAATTTCGAGATGGAACTGGTTTTGAATGGTTCGGAAGATTTGTCGGTGGAGCCGCTGGGCAAAACCTCGGAAGTGGCGATGAAATCAAGCTGGAGCCAGCCCAGTTTTACGGGCGCATTTCTGCCCGAAAATCGCAATGTAACAGCCAGCGGATTTACAGCCGACTGGCGTGTGACGCACCTGAACCGCAATTTTCCGCAGCAGTGGGCAGGCAGCAAATTCAACACGCATGAAGCAACGCTGGGTGTTGAATTGCTGATTCCGGTTGATCATTACCAAAAGTCGATGCGCTCGGTGAAGTACGCCATTTTGTTTATTGCGCTCAATTTCATCATTTTCATTTTCATCGAGATCAAAAGTCGGACGAGGATTCATCCGTTTCAGTATTCGCTGGTGGCTTTTGCCTTGCTCATTTTTTACGCGTTGCTGACGTCTATTGGCGAGCAAATCGGCTTCAATTTGGCTTACCTGATTTCGGCATTGGCGGTAACGGCGCTGATTTCGTGGTACGCCCTGTCGATTCTGAAAGACCTGAAACTGATGGGTTGGGTAACGCTTTTGCAAGTTGGGCTTTACCTGTTCCTGTTCACCATTCTGCAATTGCAGGATTACGCGCTGCTCGCCGGAAGCATCGGATTGTTCGTGATTTTGGCTATTGTGATGCGCGCTTCGCAGCAAATTAAAAGGTATTCAGAGAATTAGTAATCTGAAAGATTGACAGCGTGAAGAGGCTGTCTCAAAAGTTGAATTTTTGACTTTTAAACTTATAAATTGGAACTACGTCGTTGTTTTACCCCTCCAAAC
>JAEWME010000444.1 GCA_023393265.1 Bacteroidota bacterium
TTCTTCAGGAGCTCGAAAACTGGGCCATGGAAGAAGGCTACACGAAAGCCGTTCTGGAAACCGGGTACAAACAAACCGAAGCGATTCATTTATACACCAAAGCCGGATACTACCTCACCGAGAATTACGGGCAATATGTTGGATTGGAAGAGAGCATCTGCTATAGGAAAGAGTTGAAATAAATTTCTATAATACAAAAAAGGCCCCATCGGAAATTCCGACAGGGCTTTCTATCTATTGTTTATTTTAAACTTCCGACTTCAGTCTTCCAGTTTCTTATTTTACTTCTTCAAAGTCAACGTCTGTAACTTCGCCGTCTTGTTTGCCGTTACCGCCAGCCTGCGATTGCTGACCTGCATCAGGTCCCGGCTGGGCATTGGCCTGCGCCTGGGCGTTGTACATTTCCTGAGATGCTGCCTGGAATACCGAATTTAATTCGGCAGTTGCGGCATCAATGCCAGCAATATCCTGGGCGCCGTGAGCAGTTTTCAGTTTAGCCAAAGCAGCTTCGATCGGGCCTTTTTTATCGGCTGGCAATTTGTCACCAAATTCGCGCAACTGCTTTTCGGTGGTGAAAATTAAACTGTCGGCCTGATTCAGCTTGTCCACTTTTTCGCGGGCAGCCTTATCAGCAGCTTCGTTGGCTGCCGCTTCTTCACGCATCCGTTTAATTTCGTCGTCAGTCAAACCAGATGAAGCTTCGATACGGATAGACTGTGATTTGCCTGTAGCTTTATCTTTGGCAGTTACGTGCAAAATACCGTTGGCGTCAATGTCAAATGCAACTTCAATCTGCGGTACACCGCGGGGTGCCGGTGGCAGTCCGTCGAGGTGGAAACGGCCAATTGTTTTATTGCCACTGGCCATCGGACGTTCGCCCTGCAGCACATGGATTTCAACCGAAGGCTGATTGTCGGATGCTGTGGTAAATGTTTCTGCCTTTTTGGTAGGAATGGTTGTGTTCGACTCGATCAAACGGGTCATTACACCACCCATGGTTTCGATACCCAAAGAAAGCGGAGTCACGTCGAGCAACAAAACATCTTTCACTTCACCGGTTAAAACACCACCTTGAATAGCGGCACCAACAGCAACTACTTCATCAGGATTTACACCTTTCGAAGGTGTTTTTCCGAAGAACTGCTGTACTTTTTCCTGAATAGCAGGAATACGGGTTGATCCACCTACCAGGATTACTTCGTCAATGTCACTGGCTTTCAGGCCTGCATTCTGCAAAGCTTTCTGGCAAGGTCCCATGGTTGCCTGGATTAAACGATCGCACAACTGCTCAAATTTCGAGCGTGTCAATGTTTTCACAAGGTGCTTCGGAATACCATTCACCGGCATGATATATGGCAGGTTGATTTCAGTTTGTGTAGAGCTCGACAACTCGATTTTTGCTTTTTCAGCAGCTTCTTTCAATCGCTGTAAAGCCATCGGGTCCTGACGGAGGTCGATTCCTTCATCTCTCTTGAATTCGTCGGCCAGCCAGTTGATGATTTCCTGGTCGAAGTCGTCACCACCAAGGTGTGTGTCACCATCGGTCGATTTCACTTCGAAAACACCGTCGCCCAATTCGAGGATTGAGATATCAAATGTACCTCCACCAAGGTCGAACACGGCGATTTTCATTTCGCGGTGCATTTTATCCAAACCATAGGCCAAAGCAGCAGCGGTAGGCTCGTTGATGATACGGCGAACATTCAGACCCGCAATTTCACCGGCTTCTTTGGTTGCCTGACGCTGAGAGTCGTTGAAGTAAGCAGGAACAGTGATCACCGCTTCAGTTACTTCCTGCCCCAGATAATCTTCAGCAGTTTTCTTCATTTTCTGAAGAACCATGGCCGAAATTTCCTGAGGTGAATATTTTCGGTCGTCAATAACCACTCTCGGCGTATTGTTGTCTCCCTGAACTACAGTGTATGGCAGGCGTTTGATCTCGTTGGTTAACTGAGAGTATGACTCACCCATCAACCTTTTGATCGAGTAAACAGTCTTCGACGGGTTGGTAATAGCCTGACGTTTTGCAGGATCACCCACTTTCCTTTCACCGTTTTCAACAAAACCAACAATGGATGGAGTGGTCCGTTTTCCTTCGCTGTTTGGGATAACAACAGGTTCGTTACCTTCCATAACTGATACGCACGAGTTAGTGGTACCTAAGTCAATTCCAATAATTTTTCCCATTTCTATGATATTTTTAAACTTGTTATTTTCGATTAATTCGATTTACGAGCAGTTCTTTTTCAATGACCGTGCCAACAAAACGGCACCCAAAAATCTGGCAAAATTGACACAAGTTCTTTTTGGCACAGCAATTTTCTGGCAGATTGGGTGACAAAACGACAGCGGAACCCTCCGCCCCGAAGGACAATGCCAAACCCGCGCCAGTCATGCTTTTATATCCTGATTTTGTAACTATTTGATTCCTGATTTTACTATCTTCAACCATTCTAATAAATCACAGTTTTTATGACACAGAAACCTCATCAGGCTGTTCCTAAAGAACGCCTTTTATCGCTTGACGCCCTTCGCGGATTCGACATGTTTTGGATAACCGGTGGCGGATATTTGTTAACCGTTCTGGCGCAGCAAACCAACTCCGGATTTCTCAAAATACTTGCCGATCAACAGGAACATGTTCCCTGGGCCGGATTTCATTTTGAAGATCTCATCTTTCCGCTTTTCATGTTCATCAGCGGTATCGCTATTCCTTTTGCTTTGTTGTCGAAGCTGGAAAAGAAAGTTCCGAAAGGCGATCTGGCAAAAAAAGCACTCAGAAGAGGCCTTACACTGTTGCTC
Organism: Bacteroidota bacterium; assembly: GCA_023393265.1. Taxonomy (GTDB): domain Bacteria; phylum Bacteroidota; class Bacteroidia; order Bacteroidales; family Prolixibacteraceae; genus Aquipluma. Next base: position 2,803 of record JAEWME010000444.1, read on the forward strand.
CTTGGCTGGGTTTACAACGGTGTTTTTACAAACGGATTTGAAAACCCGCGCTTTGCCAGCGTACTTGGACAAATCGGATTAGCCTATATGTTCGCTTCGCTGATCGTGATATACAGCAAAACATTTAAACAAACGCTTTACTGGCTGGGAGGAATTCTGGGTTCCATTGCGGTAATCCAATTGCTCATTCCGGTACCGGGAATCGGCGCCGGGGTGCTTACTCCTGAAGGTTGTATCAACGGCTACATCGACCGCGCCTTACTTCCCGGACGTTTGTTCGGTGGTACTTTCGATCCCGAAGGTTTGCTCTGTATCGTTTCGGCAATCACCGTCACCCTGATGGGAACCGTGGCCGGCCACATTTTGAAGGATAAGACAACCAAAGACCTGCAAAAGTTAAAAACACTGATACTGGTTGGTATATCATCGATTGCTGCAGCCTTATTATTAAGCACCTTTTATCCCATTATTAAAGCTTGCTGGACAGGGTCATTCAACCTGCTCACCAGCGGAATAGGATTCTTGCTCATCGCACTCTTCTACTGGATCATCGATGTAAAAGGGTGGAAGAAATGGTCGTTCTTTTTCCGCGTGATTGGCATGAATTCGATTTTCATCTATTTGTTTTCCGATCTGGCCGACCCATTCAGGATGTCCCGGTTCTTCTTCGGGTGGACCGTTTTACTGGGCGACTTTGGTCAGATTATAAACATTTCAGGCACCATTATGATGGTTTGGCTGCTGCTGTATTACATGTACAAAAAAGGAATTTTTCTGAGGGTCTGATTCCTGACAGATAGCTGATTAAGAGAGAGTCGATTTTGAAAAAAGATTGGCTCTTTTGTTTCTCAAAGCATACATGCCCCGAATTTACAGAAGATTGGCACTTTTTAGAACCGGACAGCGGTATAAATAAATTCTTACTTTTGCAGTCGGATTAAAAAGAAAAGGTTATGTCAGTTCACAAAGAAATAAAGCGGGTTACAACCCACGTACTCTCGGAAATGAAACTGAGAGGCGAGAAAATTGCCATGTTAACCAGTTATGATTACAGCATGGCCAAGTTGGTCGATCAGGCCGGCATTGATGTGATTCTGGTTGGAGATTCGGCTTCAAACGTGATGGCCGGAAACGAAACCACCCTGCCGATCACACTCGATCAAATGATTTACCACGGAAAATCGGTTGTCAAAGCCGTGAACCGCGCGCTGGTGGTGGTCGATATGCCCTTCGGAACCTACCAGGGAAATTCGCTCGAAGCGCTGAACTCGGCTATTAAAATCATGAAAATCACCCACGCCGATGCTGTGAAAGTGGAAGGCGGCAAAGAAGTGATTGAATCGGTTGAACGGATCCTTACCGCCGGTATTCCGGTAATGGGGCACCTCGGGCTGATGCCACAATCAATCAACAAATATGGTACTTACACCGTCAGGGCAAAAGACGAGGACGAAGCAAACAAACTAGTCGAAGACGCCAAATTGCTGGAGCAGGCTGGTTGTTTTGCCATCGTGCTCGAAAAAATTCCCGCAGAACTGGGCGCCAAAGTAGCCAAAGAATTAAAAATTCCGGTGATCGGTATTGGCGCCGGCGGCGGAGTTGACGGCCAGGTGCTGGTTATTCACGACATGCTGGGCATCACCCAAACTTTCTCTCCACGATTCCTGAGGAGATATTTGAATCTGGCCGACGAGATTCAGGGGGCCGTGAATCATTACGTTCAGGATGTAAAATCGCAGGACTTCCCCAACGAACGCGAGCAATATTAGTTGCTGCGAGTTGCGGGTTACGAGTTGCGGGTTTTTCCTTTAACACGAAACACGCAACCCGAAACACGTAACATTTTAAAAATCAAATAATGGAAATCATCTACGAAGACAATCATATCATCGCCATTAACAAAGCTTGCGGCGAAATAGTGCAAAGCGATAAAACGGGCGATGTAACCCTGATCGATCAGGTGAAGGAGTATGTCAGGGTGAAATATAAAAAACCGGGAGAAGCCTGGCTTGGCTCGCCACACCGTCTCGACCGCCCGACGAGCGGCGTCGTGCTTTTTGCACGTACCAGCAAGGCGCTTACCCGCCTGAACGAAATGTTTCAGGACAAGGATTCGATGAAAAAAACCTACTGGGCCGTGGTTGATGCACTTCCCGAATTGGAGGAAGGAACGCTGCATCACTGGATTCTGAAAGACGAAGAAAAAAACAAGAGCCACGCCCACAACAAGGAACGCAAAGGCGCCAAAGAAGCCATTTTGCACTACAAACACGTGGCCTCGCTAAACAACTATCACCTGCTCGAAATCGACCTGAAAACCGGGCGGCACCACCAAATCAGGGCGCAGTTGCACCGCATCGGGCTGCACATCAAAGGTGACCTGAAATATGGCGCAGCACGCAGCAACGAAAACGCCGGCATTCACCTTCACGCCCGCAAAATCGAATTCATTCATCCGGTAACGAAGCTGCCGATCAAAATCGTGGCCAAACCACCGAAAGATCCGATTTGGAATGATCTGGTGAAAATTGATTATCTGAAAGAATAGCATTTGATTATTGGCAGAAAGCTTATCGGATTTTTATATGTTTATCTTCAAAATTCAGTTTTCAGATGAAACGATATCCAAAAAAACAACTTCTGATAGATGATTTTCTGATACTGATTCCAATTGCTATTATCCTGATCATTCAAATCCCAAATCTGTCTTTGCCGTATTTCTGGGACGAAGCCTGGTCATATATGACCGCTATCAATAAAATGGCAGAAGTCGGGCCAAGTCTTTTACCAGGCGCAGTCCCTCTCGATTATTGTAAGGGTCATCCTCAACTCTTCTATTTTTTAGCAGCAACATGGTTAAAAATAATGCCCGAAAGCATCCTGCTGATGCGCATTTTACCTTTATTGTTTTCAATTGGGTTACTACTTGTTGTCTATTTCTTTATTAAAAAAGTAGTTGACAGACAAACCGCCTGGACTGCAATGCTTTTGATATCTGTTCAGTCAACCTTTATTGCGCAATCAATTCTTGTACTTCCGGAAGTCCTCTTTTCACTGTTTCTGGTTGCAGCACTTTTCTCGCTCATTCGAGGTAATTATAAGGCATATTCTGTGTGGGGCTCACTGATGGTATTGACAAAAGAGACGGCAATTATCTACCTTTTTATAGCCGGAATATTTCATCTAATATCCTCATTAAAAAACAATAACAAGGAAACTTTTAGCTTAAAAAAGTTATTCCTGGTTGCCCTGCCGGGAATCGTTTGGATACTTTTCCTTTTATTACACTATACCAGTTTTGGAGTGTTTTTTTATCCTGATCACCTTAACTACGTCGATTTAAGCCCGGCAGCATTCCTAAAACGATTTGGAAGTGCATTTACAACAGCATTTGTTCATTACGGACGAATTCTTCTATTTGTAGGGCTTGTAATATCGTACCTGGTCCAAACTTTTGTTTTTAAAGTTCGGGTGAAAAATCCAAGCGCTCTGCTTTTACTAATAGTTTCGATGTTTAGCTTTCTAATCTTCATGTCGTTTAACTTTTATTCTCCTCGCTATACTTTGAACCTCTCAATACTTCTCTGCATTATTTTTGCCCTTGTTTTTTATCAACTGTCAACTCCAAATTGGCTAAAACAAACAATTACCATCTCTATTGCTTCCATTTGTATTTTCTTTTCATTACAAACCAAACGAAATATCGACATTGACCTTGGCTATGTTGAGGTAATAAAAGTGAACAAAGAAATGGTTAATTATTTTGAGCAGAATAATCTTTATGAGCAGCCAATATCTCTTTCGTTCAATTTATATCACGCCATGAGCGACACCAGATTGGGATACCTGGAAAATCATAAGACTTTTGAAAATGCAAAAGGACTGGACGATTTTAAACGAACGAGATATTTTGCTTTTGAATCCACGAC
>JAEWME010000011.1 GCA_023393265.1 Bacteroidota bacterium
TTGGTGAACTGTTCCGAAGGTAAAAAGATGCCTTCGTTTTCACCTTCAGTAAACGAAGTCGATATCATTTCAATTCGGCTAAGCGAGCGATAACGCTCTTCGCTGCTTATCTGGTTAGCATACGCAACAGAAAACGAATAGTCGAGGCTTGTCATCAGTTTCAGCCCCGATGACCATTTACCGCTCGCGTTCAAACGAAAACCGCGATCCTTCGACATAATCCGTTCGTTGGCCACCAAAGCATCCGGATCGGTTTTAAAGTCGTCAACCGTTTTGTAAAAGCTCAGTTTCGAATTGAAAGTGAATGGTCGGACGGATGGACTGACGACCTTTGAAAACCCGATTTCGCCCGTCAGCCGGTTAAAACCGGTGTATTTGCTGCGCAAATCATCAAACGACTGCAGGTAATCGAGATTAAAATTAAGGCTCGCGTGCCGCGATTTCAGGTTAATACCTTTGCCCAGCGTAGCTTGTTTTATTTTGGGATCGGTTTTTAATTTGACCTCCCAGGGTGCGAAACCCGCTTTGGTTTTAATCGATACCACTCCGGATGTGAGATCGCCGTATGTCACCGACGGAATTCCCCTAATGACTTCAACCGACTCGATCTGGTCTGTAGAGACCTGCCGCAAATCGATTCCGGAACCCGCAACTGTACTGAAGTTATCGCCGGAATGCGAAGTTGAAAAAGTTTGCATATTTGCGTCGTTCGACAAAGGAGTTCCATCTATAAAAATGGCAGTTCCCATGGCGCTGTTGGGGTCGCTCCCAATTTCCCTGATCGCCATTTGCTGCGGGTCTTTCAACACCGGATTAACCGACAAATTTCCAGGTAACAACTGCATCACATCAGCCAAACTAACAGGCTGAACATATTCTATAGCCGCATTACCTATGACTGACGATGTGGAAAGTCCGGTATTATTAGCCGAAAGAACGGTTATTTCGTCCATATCGTAAGAAACGGGCACCATCTTTATCTCGATGCCGGAGACAGGCAAAAGCGCTGGCACAAATTTTCCGTAATAGGTCTCAAAGCCCAGGCATCTGATTTCAATTGAAACCACACTGCTACCGCTCCAGTTGAAAAAGAAGTTGCCAGCTTCGTCTGAAAAAGCTACCTGATCATTTTCCTGAAATTGAATTGCCGCAAACGGCACAGGTTCTGCCGTCTTTTTATTAACCAGCTTACCATGGATAAGCTCTGGATTCTGACCAAACACCGCCGTCGCCGAAACAATTAAAAGTAGGATGGTAAGAATCTTTTTCGACATAGAAGGTGATTCAGATTTTACTCGTGGCGTTCTGCAGCCAAGGCAGAATACGCCGAATTTATTTGAGCAACACTTTTTGAATGAATCGCTTGCCAGCGACAGAGGCTGCGACAACATAAATACCCGGACGAAGATTACCATTTTCGAGACGGCAAATCCGATCGTTCGGCTCAAGAATACTAACCAATTGCCCTGAAACATTATAAACCATACAACGACTAATATCGCTGTCGGACGACACCAATTCCACTGCACCGGAACCATAAACGACTTTGAGCAAGCTGGAAGCCTGAATTTCATCAACAGCCGTATTAAGTTTCAAATCGGAGATCGCTATCTTATAAACATTCGACTTCCCTAAAACATACAAGGAATCGTTCAGTATTTTTCCGGCCGCATAAATCGCTGTCCCTAAACCACTATCCATCCAGTTAGAACCTCCATCGTTGGTAAAGCGGTTCAGGCTTGAAGACCCGAGTGCCATAAATGAGTTATCGTCAAGTACGACAAAATCCAGTCCACCGGCTACTCCATTCAGTTTCGAGAAAGAAAGACCTCCGTCCTTGGTAACAAAAACGCCTTTATTATTTGACGTTTGAAAATAAACTTCCTCATCAGAACGAATTGAAATTGAAGAAACATACAGGTTACTATCGGTTCCGGTTGTCATTACGGGATAAAGATCGGTAAAAGTGTCTCCTCCATCCGTAGTTTTCAGAAGAATTTTGTTTCCACCCAAATAGCCGGTACTTCCTGAAAATCTCATTACAGTTACAACCGACGAACCGAAATCTTTCGTCACCGGCGACCATGAATCGCCACCATCGGTAGTTCTGAAAACGCGCGAATGTTTGGTTACCACATTCGGAACCGAAACAGAATCCTGCCAGCCAATGTATATGAAAGCTGTATTTTCATCGGCACACTCAACCGTGTAGTTATCCATTGCAAAGCATCCTTTCATGGTTGGGTATTTCGAGGCATCGTCCGGCGTATCTTTCCCGATGTTTTTTGTATTTACCACCTTCCAGGTCTGCCAGCTATCGTTGGTTTTATAAATCAATCCATTCAGAAAATAATCATTGCCGACTGGAAAATCTATCATTTTAAGCGTGCGGCTGCTCACATAGCCAGAACTGCCAAAACTTGCCACACTCCTGAAATCGTAATCCGCTCCCTGAAAAAGTACAGGCATAGCCAGATCGGTCCAGTTCGCACCTTTATCAGATGTTACTTTCACAGTTTCCGAATATCCTACCAGAAGGGCATGTTGCTCATCAAATATTTTCATCTTCTGAAGGTTATTCGACTCGTTGTCAACAGTTATGGTAGTCCATTTATAATTTCCGTTTTTCAAATCATCGACAGCAATTTTAAAGATTTCAGATGAAGCCAGTGCGTATACCGAGTCGTTGAAAATGCCGGGAATCTCCCAACAGGTTTTTCCGGGATAACAGCTTGTCCAGGTAATTCCGCCATCAATTGAAGCCCTGGAAGTGGAGCCAGATCCTAAATTTAAAATAACTGAAGAATCAAGCTTCAAAAGATCATTTCCGCCGGTAAGTCCGTTAACTTTTGTGAAAGTGGCACCATCATCTGTGGAAACATACACGCCTGTAACAGCAAGCACCCACATCTCATTTCCGAAAAATCGAATATCATTGACAAACACCGTATTACCTGAGGCAGCCGACAAAGCGGGGAAAAGGTCAGTTATTTCATCACCATCTACCGAAGCTTTCATCAAAATCTTATTTCCTCCAAAAAAAATGTCAGACTCGTTACGCCTGATCGTATTGACATAGGCACCACTAAGATCGGCAGTAACAGCAGTCCATTTCAAACCACCATTTTTTGTCCTGAAAACAGCGGAATGCGGCTTTTTGGTTCCGGAGATAATATCGGACCATTGCACGAAAACCATTGCATCCGTGTCGTTTATGCATAAAACGGTAAATGGATCGAGCGCCAAAGAACCGGTCAAAGATGGATTGAGTCCCGGATCATCGCCCTCGCCAATTCCGGAAAGGTCCAAAACATTCCAGGTTTTTCCCTGATCCAATGTTTTCAGGAGCACTCCATTGATATAAACATTATCTTCGCCATTAGCCGGATAATTCACAAGAGCAGTTTTCCGTCCGACCATATAGCCCACATTTCCTTCTATACTTATATCGTTGAAGTTATACTTTGGATTAAACAAGTCAACATTGTTCCATGTGAGGCCCTGATCGTCGGTTATTTTAAAAGTTCCGCCAAACCCGGCAATCACAGCCGAATTTTTGCCCAGGAGGCTCATCCCCTGCAAATTTTCACCTTTACTGATTTCCTGCGACTTCCAGTTAAAAACAGGAACTGATGTTTGAGAAAATGAAGACAAACAAACAATTGATAACAAAACTATTACAGCGAGTCTCATAAGGAAATTTTTTGAAAGTATTCTGTATTAAATTGACCAAGATAATCAAATTAGATAAATATCAACGGGCAGAATAATATGTCTTTATGTCCTTAAAATACATTCTTTTCCACAAGATTTTCAAATTTTATTTCATTCGCAGGTCAGGGTATTTTGAAACAATGTACTTAATTGCCTCTTCCCTGGTTTGAAAAAGTTCCTCCCCGGTTTCCTCTCCAACCTCTCCAACTTTAACACTATACTTATTACAACCTTTCACCTGCGACATAATTATATTTTCCAGCGATGCAACCCTGATCTTTTCCGAACCGACAGCAGTTATTTTAACATGAATTTCCTTTACCCGAAGCGGACTTTTGGTATTATCATCGTAAACAACCACTATTCCATAACAATCCACGCCTTCTTTCACCCATGGCGCAAACTTCGACTGAACGGCAGCAGTTGGTTTTTCATGTGTTTCGTCGTATTTATACTGCTCCAGTATTTTCGACTTATCACCACTGCCGCAGCCCAATAATAGTAAAAGTGAAAAGCAGATTAAAGTTAGAGACAGGAATTTCATCTTCTGAGAGATTTTTATTTTCAGGACTAAACCGTTTCAACCAACATTTGCTTTGCAAGCAAATCAGCCTTTTCACCCGAAACCAGATCGGAAACAATGCTAAGCGCAAATTTCAAGGCGGCCCCAATTCCTCGTCCGGTAATGATATTTCCTGATTTAACAACCGGTTCCATCGAAACACTGGCACCAATCAGTTGGTTTTCGAATCCGGGATAGCAAACCGCTTTCTTACCTTTCAAAAGCCCCAGATTGCCATAAACCAAAGGAGCAGCACAAATAGCTCCAAGCGCCTTGTTTTCATTATCAAATTTCAGGATCATTTTCTTCAGCCCCTCGTGAGCATTCAGATTGGAAGCTCCAGGCATTCCACCCGGTAAAACGATCATATCTACCTCGGTATAATCCATATTCTCAAAAAGAACATCGGCCATCACACCTATTTTATGTGCCCCAGTAACTTCAGGTTTTCCAGAAACCGAAACAACAACCACATCCAATTCTGCCCTACGAAGTACATCGATGATAGTAATAGCCTCAATTTCTTCGAAACCATTGGCCAAATGAACTGCGATTTTCTTTTTCATAACCCATTATTTTACAACAAAGATAAAGTTAAGGTTCCTTGCATACAAAGCTTTATAGGTTAAAAATTCAGGTGATCCCTGCAATTGTGGCATAAATGCAGGCTTTTTTGATCGATATCCTCTACGTAGGTGCTCGACCTCATCACGCAATCGGAATGCCGGCAATGAACCAAACCGAAAGTGTGACCCAGTTCATGAATAACCTCTTTTTGAAAACGTTGCAGCATCAGTTTTGTATCGGGAACTATCCCATACCGCTTGTTATCAAGCCTATAAATGGAGGCAATTCCTGACTTTCCGTTGAGAAAAGCCTGACCAAAAATAAATGTCAGAATCGGAATGAAAAGATCGACATTGAAAAGCCCGATGGTTTTCTGGCTGCCCGGAAAAATCAGTTGATCTACATGTTTCAGGAGCAAATTTCCGTTGTATTGACGGCGTGCGGGTTCAAAATACTCACTTAGGTCGATGTGCCCGTCCCGCCATATCACCGTCATGCAAAATTCTGCCGAAACCGCTTCCGAAGTTTTCTCCAGAATATCACGATCCAATTGGCCAAACGATATCAATGTGATGGACGGGTCACTCATGCGCCGAAATTATTCAGTCTCCAGTTTGAGGTTGTATTTTTTAATTTTATGGTAAAGTGTCACACGGTCAACTTTAAGAGCCCGGGCGGTTCGGGAGATATTCCATTCGTATTTATTCAAAACCTGCAGAATATATGCTTTTTCCACATCTTCAAGGCTTTCGCCGGTTGTGGCAACCATCGACTTTTCAAGTGGCAAATCTTTCAGCGCAATTCTCCGGCCATCACCTACCACAATTGCACGTTCTATCATATTCTCAAGTTCCCTGATATTTCCGGGGAAGTTAAACTCCTGAATCCGCCGCAGTGCATTCTTGTCGATAGAAACCTGTGGCTTATTCATCGACACAGAATATTTCCGGATAAAATAATTGATCAGCAGCGGAATGTCCTCCTTACGCTCGCGCAACGGCGGTACCTGTATGTTCACCACATTGAGCCGATAAAAAAGATCTTCCCTAAAAGTACCGTTTTCAACCATGCTTTTCAGGTCCTTATTTGTCGCACAAATCACCCTGAAATCGGAACTTATTTCCTTGTTTCCACCCACCCTGACAAATGTTTTTGTTTCGAGCACGCGCAACAGTTCGATTTGCATTTTGGTCGAAATAGTCGCTATTTCATCGAGAAAAATGGTGCCACTGTCGGCCATTTCAAAACGGCCCTTCCTGTTGTACATGGCTCCGGTAAAAGCGCCTTTTTCGTGACCAAACAACTCGCTCTCCAACAAACTTTCAGTCAGTGCGCCGCAGTGAACGCTCACAAAAGGGAAAAATTTCCGGGGCGAATTGGCATGGATGGCGCGGGCAATCAACTCTTTTCCGGTGCCACTTTCTCCGGTGATGATTACCGATGAATTGGTCTGCGCCACACTTTCCACCTGACGAAAAACACCGCGCATGGCTTCGCTTTCGCCAACAATATCCTCAACATTTTCCAGCGAAATCACCTTATTCCGAAGGTTCTCATTTTCTTCCTGAAGCGAAATCTGCCTCGTCGCGTTTCGGATCAGATGTGTCAGATCGTCGGGATCGAATGGCTTTGTAACGTAGTCGTATGCGCCGTCTTTAAGTGCTTTCACTGCTGTATCAACTGTGGCAAAGGCCGTCATTACAATGATCACCGCATCAGCTCGCATGGCTTTTATTCGGCGCAACATTTCCAATCCGTCCATTCCCGGCATTTTGATGTCGGCCAGAATAATATCAAACTGTTCCGATTCGAGAATCGAGAGGGCTGTTTTGGCGTTTTCGGCACATTCAACATTGAAACCATCTTCAATAAACCAATTGTATAGCGAGTCCCTTACCGATTCCTCATCGTCGACCACAAGAATTGATACTTTTTTCGTCATTGTATTTTCAGTTTTTTATCAGTGGCAAAATCACCGAAATGGTTGTCCCAACACCCAATTCCGATTTCACCTGAATTTTTCCTTTGTGATTCTGAATAATTCCGTGTACAATGGCAAGGCCAAGGCCAATACCGCTTACATCCTGTTTGGTAGAGAAAAACGGCTCAAAAATATGCGGCAGGTTTTCAGGAGCAATTCCAGAGCCAGTGTCCGAAATCTCGATGGTTAAAGTGTCATCATCCTGATTTTTGGTTCGGATGGCAATCTCCCCGTTTTCTTTCACAGCTTCCGAAGCGTTTACAAGCAGCGCCATACACGCTTGCTTAATCTGGTTGGCGTTACAATAAACAAAATCCTGAGTTGCAGCAAAATCATTCACAAAACCGATGTTCGCAATCTTGATGGGGTGCGTCATCAGTTCGTAGGTTTCGCGGAGCGTTTCGTGCAAATGTCGCGGTTCGAAATCATCCTGCTCTTTTCTCGAAAAATCGAGCAATCCCTTTACAATATCTCCGCACCGCTTCGTTTCATTCTCAATCAGTTTGAGATGCCGCTGCATCGATTCACGCTTTGTCGCATTTAAATCAGGATTACCTAATTGCTTATACAATAGCTTTGTATAGATTAAAATACCCGAAAGCGGATTGTTTATTTCGTGTGCAACCGACGAAGACAAGCGCCCCAGTGACGCCAGTCGCTCAACGTGCATCAGTTCTTTTTGCGCAGCGCCCAGTTCTTCCGATTTTTTCTGAACCTTATATTCCAACTGCTGCGACCAGTTTTCAAGCTCTTCTGTTGCATTGTTCAGGTTATCAAGCATGTCGTTGAATGCCTCAGACACTGTGCGCATGTCATCGAGCTGATCCGACTTCATTTCGAGTCTTATGCTCCGGTCACCATTTGCCACAGCAGCGCTTACCCGCACCAGTTCATTCAGTGGATCCTTTATTCTTTTCCGGGTAAAAAATAACAGTACGGATACTAGTACCAAAGTGGCAAGAATTGCCAAAAGGAAAAACTCGGCCGACGACTTCTGAATGGCATTGTCCTGATCTTTCAACGGAATTTTGATGATGAGCGAACCCAGCACTTTGTCTGATTCAGGGTGAGCGTGGCATGAACTGGTATAGCACGAACTTTCATTCCGGATCGGAGACCTGATCAGTAAATGGCGGCTTCCGTCTTCTGTTTTATTCATCAGGCAATCGCTGTTTTCGTTGATGATCCGGTACGATTTATCCTCGCCGGGAAACATGGCATGAATATTTTCGTGGCACCGCGCGCAATTTGGATCACTGTGGCCATCTTCGGGTTCGTCGGCGAACGACGAATACACGAGACTATCGCGGCTGTCGTACATGTTCACCTCATCAATTCCGGGTAACGTATTGATGATGTCGAGTGTATTTTGCAGCGCGCCTTTGTTGTTTTCGAGCATCGAATGGTAGAGCGCCCCTTCGACAATGGAACCGATGTTGTCACCGCTTTGGCGGATCACCGTGTTCAGATATTGCTCGTTAACCGACTTAAAAATGATATTAAAGGACACAAAAAGAAAAACTGACAGAATTGAGATGATCAGAATCACCCGACCATAAATAGAGGATCTTATTCTGACATAGTTCTTTATAATAGCTTTCCCTGCCGTACTTTCGGTTTTATTCCTGAAAACCATGTTGATTTAGATTTTTATGCAAATTAGAAAAAACTGATGGAAGCCCACCAGTTTTTCGATGATCTTTTCCCTGTTATCCAACATTATAAAACTGGGCTCAAGCCAGTTATCATATCGCTTTTCAGGATAAATTCAGAAATTCGTTTTCGAAGTTTTCCCACACTGATTGAGGAAGCGTTGATAGTGCCTGATCGCTTATTTCACCACCGTCCTGTAAAACTACCATCGAAGTTTCGGGAGAAAAACTTGCCATCTGCCGACTGATAAAATCCTTAAAACGAACCAGTTCATTCCTGACGAACGCTGTAGCTTTTTCGCCAAGATAGAAGGTTTGTATTTCCTCTGTCCAGTTCGAAGGTTGGATCTCGCAAAGCCAGCCTTTTTCATAGGGGTCGCCGCCAGAAATAGAATTGCAGGTAGCATTAAAATTCAGGATTGTTCCTGAAACCGGCGACTGAAGCCGCAACCGTTTTCCTTCGTGATGAAGTTCCATCAGCAAATCGCCTTTCTGAACCGAATCACCTGCATTTTTGAGCTGAGAAAACGACACGTCGCCCGTAAGATGAAGCAACAGTTCGTCGAGTCCGATTTTCGCGCTGCCCGATTTTTCCATGAACACCCAGGTATGATTTCCGGAGAGAAAAAGTCCCTGCGGAATGCGCATAAAACTAGCCGACAAATGGCTCCATACCTGGCTGAAGCTGGTGGCAAACTGAGGCTTCCGGTTCAGGAAGATCCAGAAAGGAATAAGAAGTAGAAAAAACACTACAATAATGAGATACTCGATGCTCTTTGTAGCAAATATATCGTGATAGCTAAATCCGTCCATTGCGTAATTTTTTAATTGTTAATGATTTTCTTTGGCCCAGGCAGGCGATTCTCTCAAAACCGGCATGCGGGTGATCACCCACCTGAATATCCATAACTCGGCAAAAATGACTGCGAAAGTCACAACAAATTCCATCCAAGAAGGAATGTAATGAGTGGGCGAATCCCAGTTGTATCCGATCACCGTAACATTGAGGCGATTCAGGATGATGCCCAGTAAGGTGATCACTGCGGCAGTGCGAATGATGGTGATATTGCCCGAGCGATAGGCGAAGAAAAAGAGTGCCATCGGCAGAAAAACAAAGCCGATCATCTCAAGCAGAAACCAATAACCCATCGGCGTATTAAGCAAATCCCAATGCTGTTCGTGAATGAAAACAAGCATCTTCAGGAAAAAATAAGCAAACATGGTGAGGGCACAAATTTTGGCCAGTCCCCTGATGATATTCTTCTCCTTTTGATGGTTCTCTTCTGTAATCTGGCTGAAAAATACTTTGCTGCTGATTGAACCTTCGAAAATTACCATCGACAAGCCGGCAAAAATACTGGATACCAGGAAGAGAATCGGGATAAATTCGGAATACCAAAGCGGATGTATTTTGCCTTTTGCCATGAGGTAAAGTGCGCCAAGGCCCGACTGATGCAGCGTTGAAAGGGTTATGCCAAAAATAACAGCAGCGATGGTCATTCCTGAAAGGATTTTATGCGCCCGCTTCGATCCGAGCCATTCGGCTATGGCAGGAGAAAACTCAATCAGTTCGGCCAGCATGTAAAGCAAGAAATGCCAGGCCACCAAAAAAAGCACAGAACTGGTGCCAAAACTATTGCCAATAACCGGGTTCACCACATGCCACGGACGGCCCAAATCGAGCAGCAAAGCGCCCGTATAAAAAGCATAAGCCAGAAATCCATTGAGCACCGTAACGCGCACGATGGAGTGGTAATTTTTCATATTCAGGATATAAACCATGAAAGTTACCACGTATGCACCACCAGCAAACGCCACTCCGGTAACCACATCGAAACCAATCCATAGACCCCACGGAACTTCCTGCGTGAGGTTGGTAACAGCTCCCAGTCCTTTCGCAAACCGAATGACGATCAGCGCCAATCCGAGCAACATCACCGGGATGGAAATAATATTGAAAGGTGTGAGCCATTTGCCTTTGGGTTTCAACTCCTTCAGGAAAAACTGCCAGGAAAAACCCGGCGCTTTTTCGTCGGAAACACGATATACTGAATTAATCATCTTGTTTGGTTTTAAGGTTACGTTTGGTTGCTGCATAAATTCCAAGCAAAAGAGGAGGCAAAAGAATGTCGACAGAAGGAACACTGTATAAAAATCCTTTGGTCAGCCCCGGATAGGAAGACTGGATTACGGATGTATTCATACCCAGTTCGCTGAACGGAACGGGCGACAAATAAAGCCAACCGGTTCCTCCGGCTTCACGTTCTCCATAAATATGATCGACATAGACGTCCGGATTTTCAGCAATTCGTTTCCTTGCTTCCTTCAAAAGTTCCCTTCTGGTACCAAACATCAGCGCTTCATTCGGGCAATTTGCTACGCAGGTTGGCTTTTCACCAGCCTTTTGCTTGTCGAAGCACATGTCGCACTTTTGTATTTTCGGATTTGTGCTGTGGTACTCGAACTTAGGCCCGTCAAAAGGACACGACACCATGCAGTAGCGACAGCCCATACATTTGTCACCGTTCCAGGTCACAGGCCCGGTCAGGTCTTTGTGCATCGCTTTGGTGAGACAGGCAGCACAGCAGGCAGGTTCGTTACAGTGCATGCACTGCCTTTTGATGTACACCTCGCCTTTTGATGTCTGAAACGTATTCACAACCGTATTGCAATTTTCGCTGGTCGATCTCACCGCCTCAACATCAGCCGATGGCTCGGGCAATCCATGCGCGGCAGCACATTCATATTCACAGGTTCGGCACCCGACACAGCGGGTTGAATCGTATAGAATTCCGAAGAGTTCCACTTCATTTTTAGTTGAAGCAACCGACTTCCGGCCGGCCACCAAAGCAAGTCCGGTGGCGCCGACAGCCGTAAAAAAGCTTCGTCGATTAATACCCATCGCTTTATTGGTTTAGTTAGTTTATTTTGAAACGTCGATGAACTGAGTCTGAAAATCTTCCCAAACTTTCGGGCCAAAATCAGAAAGCACATTGTTCTTTAGCGCGCCACCATCCTGAAGGACTACATGAGCCATTTCCGGAGATTCTGATTTAAGAACCGATGTGAAGAAATCCTTCAACCGGGTAAATTCGGAAGTAATCCATCCGGCATATTTTTCGGCGAGCGACAGGTACTGGATTTCGAGGCCCCAGTTCAATGGTTGAACGAGGTAAACCCAGCCTTCATTGAAAGGCGAATGACTAAGCAATGAAGCGTTGGATTTCAGGTTTCTGTTCGTTTCCACAATTGTTCCGGAAACCGGAGAGTAAAAATTCAGAAGACGTCCTTTGCTCATCACCGAAAAAAGTATTTCTCCTTTGCGAACCTGCTCTCCCGGCTTTTTCATATCAACACGCGATACATTTCCTGTCACCCGTGCCATAAATCCATCGAGCCCAACCTTCACCAACCCGTTTTTTCGCATGAAAGCCCAGGTGTGGGTTTTGTCGAAAAAAACGCCCTGCGGAATGCGAACTGAATGCTGATCGAAAACTGAATCTGCATTACCCGAAAAAAGTTGAGTCTTTACAGTATATCTTGCCCTTCGCCTGAAAGCGAGATCAAGGACGATGCCCATTGCAACAATCAGCACCACGATGAGCAGCAATATGCCCATGACGCCGGTAGTTTTTTCAACAGGAACTGATGCAATGCTTTCAGGAGAATCGAATTTCGATAACTGCGAAAGGCGTTCGGCATAAGCCAGGCTACTGTGATTGCTCTCGGTTGTATATTGCTGACCATCGGCCAACAGCCATTTCAAAAAGTCAGTTTGCTGATTCTTTCCCGGTGCCATACCTGAAACTGCAAAAATCTTGCTGCAAAAAGCTTTAGGGTACTTGCCAATCCACACGCCTCTACTGAAAACTTGCGGGTTCTCATATATATTTTCGACATAATCGATTTTACCATTGTTGTTTTTATCGATTGGCAAAATGCGGACTCCGGAAGCAAACGATTGTGAGTTATCTTCAACCAATTGTGTGAAACTACAGAAACCGATTGCGTACTGGTCTGACTTGATATTAGAAATAACTCTGTCGCCAGCTTTAACAACTTTCAGATTGTTTTCGCCAACCAAACGGCCGAGTGCTGATACAACAAATTCATCGTCTGAAACAATCAAATGAACAGGATTACCTCCTGAAATATTCAGAATCTTACCGATCTCTTCCGGTTCGCTGACTAAAATTTGTCGCAACTGCTTCATCGAAATTCCGCTTCCAATGAGTTGCTTCAGGAGTGGACTATCTGCATTTATAACCGGCACAACAATGTTTTGTGCAACCACAATTTTACACGACTCCCTGTTCAGACTTCCCGACAATTCATCATCAGTTACAATACTGATGTCATTTGCCGTTCCGGGAAGTTTGTCTAATTGCTTTTCCGAAAAAGTCGACACAGAAATGGCTTTACCATTATCGGATAAAGCATATTGATCTGCCCATTTATTGACAAGGCTAGCCAAATTAGGTGCAGAATAAATTTTGAAGGTACGTTCCGCCTGTTCATCCGATGCTGAAGCATCATTGTTGCCGACGACAAAAATGGCCGTCAGGAGCAACAAACTCATTATAAAAATGGCCCTGGTTTTCATGATTCATCTTTTTATGGTTTGACACACCGGATTCAATTACGGTGCCAAGTAAAAAGCAGAGCCACAATACACTAATTATCAACAATATAAAATTTTAGCTATGGAAATTCTAAACAGTAAATGTGTTTAATATTTCAACAGCTAAAAGAGGCAAAACACAAAATACATTAATTATCAACAACTTAATGTATGTGTAAGAAAATTCAACACCTGTTTAGTTTTTAAACAGATCTCAGAAGTATTTTTTGAATTACAGCCGTGAGAAAAGAAAATGAAGTGAAAATAATTACAGATTTCTCCAAAAAATATCGTTTTGGAGCTACTACAACAAAAATCCAAGGCAGATTTACCGTGAGAAGACAGATTTCGAGGCAATCAAAAAAAGTAAGGACTAATATTTTTTTAGCAATTGAGTTGCCACCTGGTTGGCGCGGGTAATTTTAAGGACATAAACACCTGATTTTATTTCAGACAAATCGAGCGAAGTACTCCTTTCTCCTGCGCTGACGAAAAAAGGCTCCCAGGTCTTCACAACAGAACCTAAAATATTGATCAATGCGATTTGAACATCCCCGGATTTATCAGATTTAAAAATAATATTGACCTTATCTTTTACCGGATTCGGATAAACTTTACTGATCGTAAGAGAAGGTGCCGTCACCGAAAAGTCTGAACCAGACTTCTGTACAGCAACTGAAGCCGACTGTGCATCCGCACCCAGCGCAAATGAAAAAATAATTAGGAAAGTATATAATAGTTTCATGGCCGTATATTAATTGTTTTCAAAATGAGAAACAAAAATCAGACCACAAAGTTGCAATGGAACACAAAAAAAGAAGCTGATTATATATAATCAGCTTCTTTTTGCTTTATGTCGACCGGCATTTTATTCAGCAACAGAAATTGCATCAACCGGACAAACTTCTGAACATGAACCACAGTCGGTGCAAAGATCAGCATCAATTTTATAAATGTCTCCAGGAGTAATAGCTTCTACCGGGCATTCGTCGATGCATGTTCCACAAGCAATACATTCTTCTGAAATTTTATAAGCCATAGTGTTAACTTTTATTTGGTTTTCTATGCCGCAAATGTACAAAGTTTGCCAGAATAACAAAAAATAAGAGCACGAATTTCCTCATTGTGCACAACTTTTTCACAAATGTTTAATTACCTCAAAACTACATCATTATGATTCATTGTTCGTTTTCGCAATGTAATATAGACAAACCTCCGTCAAGCCGCACTTTTCGCATTTTGGATTGCGGGCCATACAAGTATATCGACCGTGCAAAATAAGCCAGTGATGGGCCAATGGTAACAATTCCTCCGGAAAGTATTTCACCAGTTGACGCTCAGTTTCCAGCGGATTTTTGGCATTCTCTGTCAGTCCAATTCTGGCCGAAACCCTGAAAACATGCGTATCAACCGCCATTGCAGGCTTGTTGAATACGACAGAAGCAATCACATTAGCCGTTTTTCGCCCAACTCCCGGCAGCTTTTGCAACTCATCAATATCGCCGGGAACTTTTCCGCCAAATTCGGCCATTAGTTTTCTGGCCATGCCAACCAAATGCTTCGATTTATTATTCGGATATGAGCACGAACGAATGTAATCAAAAACTTCTTCAGGTTCGGCCTCAGCCATTTTTGCCGGCGTCGGAAACCGTTTCAGCAAATCAGGAGTGATTTGATTTACCCGCTTATCGGTACACTGTGCCGACAAAATCACTGCAACCAGCAATTCGTATGGATTGCCATATTCCAGCTCCGTTTCAGCAATTGGCATCACTTTTTGAAAGTAACTGATCACGTAATCAAAAAGTTCTTTTTTCTCCATTATAAATAGTTTTCAAACCTCAAACATAACAAAACCAATGTGGAAAGTGCGACAATCATATCAATTTCTGAAGCCAAATTTCATATCTGTTTACTTAGGACGAAATTGCTACTTTTGCTGAAAAAATTTATGACTCCCTATCTTCAGGTTGAGAATTTATCGAAACGATTTGGTGACCAGTTGTTGTTCGAAGGAATTTCTTTCACCATTTTCGAAAATCAAAAAGTCGCGTTAATAGCACGAAACGGCACTGGAAAGACCACGCTGATGGAAATTCTGGCAGGAAACGATACGCCTGAATCGGGCCAAATCACCAAAACCGGCGACATCAGGATTGGTTACCTAAAGCAATTACCCGAAATACCAGATAACCTCAGCGTCTTCGAGGCTGTTTTCCAGTCGGGCGACGAAAAAGTAGAAGTAATCCGTCGTTTTGAACATGCCGTTCTGCACAACAACAGGGAAGAAATTACCAAATATACCGAATTGATGGAACGCCATCAGGCCTGGGACTACGAGGTAAAAGTAAAGCAGATACTGAGTCAGCTAAAAATATTCGACTTTGATCAGCCTGTTTCACAACTTTCAGGAGGACAGAAAAAACGCGTTGCAATGGCCAACGTTCTGATTAACGAACCCGACTTGCTTTTGCTCGACGAGCCAACCAACCACCTCGACCTGGAGATGATTGAGTGGCTCGAAAATTACCTCGAAAAGACTAAAATCACACTTTTCATGGTGACGCACGACCGCTATTTTCTCGATCGTGTTTGCGATGAAATCCTGGAGATGGAAGGAAATACAATTTACCGGCATCGCGGAAACTATTCTTATTTTCTGGAGAAAAGAAACGAGCGCATCGAAATGCAGATGGCTGGCGTTGACAAAGCGAAAAACCTGTTGCGAACTGAATTGGAGTGGGCCAGAAGAATGCCACAGGCTCGCGGCCACAAAGCGAAATACCGGCTCGATCGTGTAG
>JAEWME010000016.1 GCA_023393265.1 Bacteroidota bacterium
GTCTGTATATCAGCTGCTTGCTATTTTTTGAATTGCAAAAAGTTTACAAAAAGAACATAAGCTGAGTCGGTTTTGATTCTTAGCAATGTTTACAATATATTGGTTGTTAGATGTTTAAACCTCTAAAAAAAATATCTGCAAAAAAAACTAGCATTGCTAATTTGACGGTAAAAATTACAAGGAAACTTCAAGATTCAGACGATATGTATCAACATTCTATCCATCAGTGTTGATAAGTGAAAACCATAATTGAATCATTATTTGATGGGCAACAATCTTAACAGGTTTTTCAACACATAGTATTATTTTCCGATAATCTCCATCATTGCTCATTTGGATACACAAAGAAATGCTCTCCGCTGATGACGATTTGTAATCGTCATCTTTTAACTCTGGATTTGCAATCCTGTTAAAACCAGCAACCAATGCCAGCCAAAACACTATTTTAAGCACCAAAGCCACGCGATGCAATCGCCCGGTAGCGTTGGAGTGCTGATTGCACTGCCAAAAAAAATCGACGCAACGGGTATTTTTGTTTTGTAGTTAAAATATTTGGTCTATATTTGCACCCCGTAAGCGAAACGGTACAGCGAAAGCAAAACCAAAGTAGCCTGCGAAGTCCGCACCGGACTGAAAATGGTGCCTTAGCTCAGTTGGTAGAGCAATGGACTGAAAATCCATGTGTCCCTAGTTCGATTCTTGGAGGCACCACAAAGGGAAGCAAATTGCTTCCCTTTGTTATTTTAGTCTTCCAAAAACTTCAGATTTCTTTTCAATCCTTCAAAGCCGGTTCTTTTCACCGCTGAGTTTCGGAACAACCCGTCGAAACGTGGCTTTTCCAACTCGTGCCATTCTGCTTTTGTCAGTTGCATCAGCTCGGGGTGGGGAGCAAATGCTGGCTCATTGCCCGGCTCCGACTTTAAGTTCCACGGACAAACATCCTGACAAATGTCGCAGCCAAAAACCCGGTTTTCGAACTGGCTTTTGAGTGTTGAATCAATTTCTCCTTTGTTTTCAATCGTTTGGTACGAAATGCAACGCCGGGCATCGAGCACATAAGGCGCCACCAGCGCTTTGGTCGGGCAGGCGTCGAGGCAACGGGTGCAGTTTCCGCAATGGTTGCGCACCATTTGGCCGGTTGCTGGCAATTCGAGGTCGATGATTAATTCGCCGATGAAAAAGAAGCTTCCATGTTCCGGCGAAATCAGGTTGGTATTTTTGCCAATCCAGCCCAGTCCGGCCCTGGCCGCCCAGGCGCGATCGAGTACCGGCGCAGAATCGACGAAACAGCGTCCCGTGCAGTTGGCAACCTCCTCCTGAATAAACTTCAGCAAAGCGCCCAGTTTCTCCTTCATCACAAAATGATAGTCGGTTCCGTAGGCATATTTCGAAATAACCGGCGCCTGCGGATCGGCCTGCTGCTGCGAAGGAAAATAATTCATCAGCACCGAAACCACCGAACGGGCATTCTCGACCAGCAAACGCGGATCGAATCGTTTCTCGACATTGCGCGCCATGTAGCCCATCTCGCCGTGCATTTCTTTTTCGAGCCAGGCAAGCAAATGCGGCTTTTCTTCCGCCAGAAATTCGGCCGCAGCAATGCCACAATCCAGAAAACCAAGCGCCTTTGCTTTTTGCCTGATCAGTCTAACCGTGTCTTTTTCTGTCGTCATGCCGAAGAGATTTGTTGTTCAAAAGTAGCAGATTCCGGGCTGCTTCGAAAATTTCAGGAAGCAAACGCTTAATTTCTGCGCAGGTTTTGTTAAATTTATTCATTCTGTCCCAATGCAACCAAACGACACAAACGATGAACGAAGAATTTCTGCAATTTATCTGGAAGCAGGGCTTGTTCGACAAACAAGACCTGAAGACCACCGACGGCAAAGCGCTGAAAATCATCTCGACCGGGCAACACAACGGCGATTCCGGTCCCGATTTTTTCAATGCGCGCATCAAAATTGGCGACACAACCTGGGCCGGCAATGTTGAGATTCACCAAAAATCGTCGCACTGGTATGTGCACCACCACAACGCCGACGCGGCCTACGACAATGTCATTCTGCATGTTGTTGAGAAAGCCGACTGCCCGGTGTTGATAAAAAGTCAGCAAATACCGACGCTCGAAATAAGCTATCCTGAAAAGATTCTGGCCAGCTACCGGCAACTCCTTCAATCGGAAAAATGGATTGCCTGCAGTGACCGCATCGCCGAAGTCGATCCGTTTGTGCTACGTTTTTGGTTCAGTTCGCTGATGATCGAACGGCTGCAATCGAAAACCGCCGACATCCTGAAAATCCTCGACTACAACAAAAACAACTGGAACGAGACTTTTTACCAGTTGCTGGCGCGCAATTTCGGCATGAAAATCAACGCGCTGCCTTTCGAAATGCTGGCCAAATCGCTGCCGCTGAACATCCTGGCAAAACACAAAAACAGCCTCATGCAGGTTGAGGCGCTGTTGTTCGGACAAAGCGGTTTGCTCAACGAAACCTTGCTGGGCGACGATTATTACCTGGCGCTTCGCGACGAATATTCTTTTCTTTTCAAAAAGTATAACCTGAAAGGCATCGAGGCACATCTCTGGAAGTTTATGCGGCTGAGACCCGTCAATTTTCCGACCGTCAGGATTGCACAACTCGCGCAACTGGTTTATCAATCGACAGCCCTTTTCTCGCAGATACTCGAAACAGAGTCGCTCGACGACCTCCGCCGCCTGTTCGACGTTTCGGCTTCGGCATACTGGGACTCGCACTACAGTTTCAACAAACTGTCGAAAGACAAACACCCCAAAAAGCTCGGCGATACGGCATTCGAAAACCTGGTCATCAATACCATTGTCCCGTTGCTTTTTGTATACGGAGACCAACACCTCAACCAGTCGCTGAAAGACAAGGCACTCTTATGGCTCGAAAAACTATCTCCTGAAGAAAACCAGGTTATCCGGAAGTGGAACGAACTTGGAATAGATAGCCGTTCTGCCTTGGAAACTCAGGCGCTGATTCAACTGAAAAACAATTATTGTGCATCCAAAAAATGCTTAAATTGCCAGTTGGGAGCGAAAATTATTATTTCAGATTGAACTGCCAAAAATGAACCAACCGTACAATAAGTTTCAGGAGGCTTCGAATAAAACCATCCGCACTGCGATTATTCTTATCGTGATGCTCATCGGCTCAGGCACACTCCTTTACCGTTTCCATGAACAATACCCGCTGACTGACGCATTCTTTATGACCATTATAACCACCTCAACCGTAGGATTTGGGATGATCCATCCATTGACTGAGCTGGGAAAACTTTTTACTTCAGGACTGATCATGTTTAGTTTGGGTAGTCTGGCCTGGGTAGGATCGAACCTTGCGCGGTTTATTTTCGACGGAGAACTGAAAGAATATCTAAAAACTTATCGCGTGGATAAAAAAATCATGAAACTGAAAGACCATACCATCATCATCGGATATGGACGGAATGGCGAACAGGCAGCCACGGAACTGAAAGATTCAGGAATGGAGTTTGTCATCATTGAAAAAAGGGAGAATGTGCTGACACGAATCCGTGAAGACGAAAATCTGCTTTATATCAGAGGTGATGCCACGCACGAGGAAGTGCTTTTCCAGGCGCGTATTGAACACGCGAAAGCATTGATTGCAACTACGCCCAACGATGCCGACGATGTTTTCGTAGTACTCACAGCCCGAAGCATTAACCCGGCGCTGAAAATTATCAGCCGCGCCTCCGAGATTGAATCAATCACCAAACTTCGCCGGGCAGGCGCCACAAACGTCATCACGCCCGAGCGAATAGGCGGACAGCGTATGGCAAAACTGGTTACTCAACCCGATATGGTAGAGTTCCTGGAATACATCCTGCTTCAGCAAAGTAAAGATGTAAGTCTCGAAGAAATTTCGTGTACTCACATGGATACTGCGTTTGTCAACAAACCGCTTAAAATGCTCCATTCGAAAGATAAGTCGGGGATTAATATTGTTCGAATCAAAATCAGTGGGGCCAAGTATGTATTTAATCCGGCCCCGGAATTGACCTTAAGCCGCGGAGACCAACTTTTTGTTTTGGGATCGCTTGAACAGGTCAAAGAATTTCGTCATTTGCTTGAAAATCAGAAATAAATTATTAAAAAACCTAAAAATTAGCATCTCAAATCTCATGAAAAAACTCATTTATCTATCCCTTACTTTTTTCGGTCTGTCTTCGCTGGTATATGCACAGAAAATAAGTGAGACAGGTTTCGAAGCCGGAATCAGCCTAACACACTTTTCTAATTTTGAAATGGAATGGAACAATAATTCCTCTAAACCAGTTTTTCTTTCACTTGGAGTTCAGCAAAGCTGGTATAATAACGATTCGAAAATCTCCATCCGCAAAGAACTGGGCATAAGTCTCCGTTATGAAAATATTGATTTATCCCGCGGTGGTTTAGGGGCCGGAAGCAGTTATTCAGGAAGTGTCACAGGACTGTACCTCTCGCCATCAGTTCTGGCTCATTTTAAAGTTTTTCCAAAACTGGCGGCCGATTTGGGACCAAGTATGGACTACCTGGTTGTGGGATTAAATCATTTGACCCAATCATCGTATTCGGTATTGCCTGGATATGGCGAAAATGGCGAAACGCAAATAAAAGGACTTAATCGGGATTATTTCAGCAAACCCTCCTACGGCATAAAAGCCAGGCTAACTGGGATTTCTGTTGAAGAAAAATTTACTGTTGGGATGTCATTTTCTTATTTGTGGACAAAAGCAGTTCCCTCCGATTTTTATGTGAAAAATTATTTCAGGATTGGCTTTACCATTGGGTTTAAAAAAGGCAAGGCTCCAACCAACATTCAGGACAAACAGACAGACGATACTGAAAAACAATAAAACCCAGGCTCTCCAGATTCGCATAAGCTTTTCAGGCAACAATTTATATCCTCAGATTTTGCTTGAATTTCAAAACTATTTGTTTACTTTTGCCGAGCTTTTTGCAAATTAATTTTAAGCGGTTGTTATTGATAGCGATGCTGCTGCTTAAACATTGTATAACAAATTAATAAACAAGACATGTATTTAACATCCAAAAAGAAAGTTGAGATTATTGAAAAACACGGAAAATCTGCAACAAACACCGGTTCTCCGGAAGCACAGATCGCTTTGTTTTCATTCCGCATCAGTCACCTGACCGAACACCTGAAAGCAAACAAAAAAGACTTCAGCACACAGCGTGCTTTGACTTCACTGGTAGGTAAACGACGCAGCCTGCTCGACTACCTGAAGAAGAAAGACATTGAACGTTATCGTGCGATTGTAAAAGAGCTCAACTTACGTCGATAAAAACTACAGGAAAAGGCAATTATTGATTGCCTTTTCTTATTTTTATATGTTGTTTCGAAAAATCAGGTACAGTTTTAGAAACAACGAAATCGGGAAAAGTCATTTTCCTGAACAAATTCCCCACCACACCCATTTATTTAGTACCGTTTATAAATTATACTTATTCGAAAAGAATTATGAGTCAAGCAATTATTCAAACAATTGAACTTGGAGATGGCCGCACCATAACCATCGAAACAGGTCGTTTAGCCAAACAGGCCGACGGTGCGGTAGTTGTAAAAATGGGTGACACCATGTTGCTGGCCACCGTGGTTTCAGCAAAAGAAGCAAATGCTGATGTTGATTTTATGCCGCTCTCGGTTGACTACCGCGAGAAATTTTCGGCAGCAGGGCGTTTCCCCGGTGGGTTTATGAAACGCGAAGCTCGTCCGTCCGATGAAGAAATTCTGGTTGCCCGTCTGGTTGACCGCGCTCTGCGCCCGCTCTTCCCGGCCGACTATCACGCAGAAACCGTGATGATGATTTCGCTCATTTCTGCCGATTCTGAAGTGATGGCCGATTCGTTGGCCGGTTTGGCTGCTTCGGCTGCCATCGCAGTTTCCGACGTTCCTTTCCAGACTCCAATTTCGGAAGTTCGCGTAGCCCGCATCGATGGCCAGTTCATCATCAACCCAACTCTCTCACAACTGGAGAAAGCCGACCTCGACATCATGGTTGGCGCGTCGTACGACAACATCATGATGGTGGAAGGCGAAATGGACGAAGTATCTGAAGAAGATATGCTGGCAGCGATCAAAACAGCGCACGATGCCATCAAGGTTCACTGCAAGGCACAGGAAGAACTGGCTGCCAAAGTTGGCAAAGTAAAACGCACATATTGTCACGAGGTGAACGATGAAACGCTGAAAGCAAAAGTATTTGAAGATTTGTATCCGAAATGCTATACGCTTTGCACCCAAAACGTAAACGACAAACACAAACGGGTTGAAGGTTTCGAAACCATCGTGGCCGAATACATCGAAAGCTACAAGGCAGCCAATGCTGATGTGGAAGGAGTTGATGTGGACACCAATGTAAAACTGATCAAAAAATATTACCACGACGTTGAAAAAGAAGCCATGCGCCGCATGATTCTCGACGACGGCGTTCGTCTCGACGGTCGCTCGACCACGCAGATTCGTGCAATTTGGGGTGAAGTAGGTTACCTGCCCGGATCGCACGGTTCAGCTATTTTCACCCGCGGCGAAACACAGTCGCTGTCGTCAATCACTCTCGGAACGAAACAAGACGAAAAGAAAATCGACGGAGTTACTTTCCAGGGCAACGAACGTTTTCTTTTGCACTATAACTTCCCGCCATTCTCGACCGGCGAAGCCAAAGTTCCACGCGGACTGGGCCGTCGCGAAATTGGTCACGGGAACCTGGCTTTCCGTGCGCTGAAACGCATGATTCCTCAGGATTTCCCCTACGTAGTGCGCGTTGTTTCCGACATTCTCGAATCAAACGGATCATCATCGATGGCCACAGTTTGTGCCGGAACCATGTGTATGCTTGACGCCGGTGTAAAAATGCGCCGCCCGGTTTCGGGTATCGCGATGGGATTGATTACCGATCCGGCCAACAATAAATTCGCTGTACTGTCTGATATTTTGGGTGACGAAGATCACCTTGGCGATATGGACTTCAAAGTAACCGGAACCGAAAAAGGGATTACGGCTACACAGATGGACATCAAAGTGGGCGGACTTTCTTATGAAATCCTGAGCACTGCTCTGCATCAGGCAAAACAGGGTCGCGAACACATCATGGGCGAAATCATGAAAGTAATTTCTGAACCGCGTGCCGACTACAAACCCAATGTTCCACGCGTTGAAGTGGTGATTGTTCCGAAAGAATTCATCGGCCCGATCATTGGTCCTGGCGGAAAAAATATCCAGAAACTTCAGGAAGAAACCAAAACCACGATTTCGATTGAAGAAAAAGACGATCAGGGATATGTCGAAATTGCCAGCACCGACAAAGAAGGTTTGGAAGCTGCCAAGAAACGCATCAAACTCATCGTTGCTGTTCCTGAAAAAGGCGAAATCTACAAGGGAAAAGTTAAATCGATCACCACATTTGGTGCATTCATCGAAATCATGCCCGGCAAAGAAGGTTTGCTCCACATTTCTGAAATAAGCTGGAACCGCCTGAAAACGGTTGAAGAAGAGCTTCAGGAAGGTCAGGAAGTAGAAGTTAAATTATTGGATATGGATCGCGACGGCAAAATGAAA
Organism: Bacteroidota bacterium; assembly: GCA_023393265.1. Classification (GTDB taxonomy): domain Bacteria; phylum Bacteroidota; class Bacteroidia; order Bacteroidales; family Prolixibacteraceae; genus Aquipluma. The sequence goes on from JAEWME010000016.1 coordinate 7,602, forward strand.
TTATCGCGCCGTGTGTTGCTTCCAAAACCAGAAGGTTATGTAGAAAGACCAGAACGCAGCAACGACGACCGTCCGCGCCGCGACGACAACCGTGGAGGCGGTGATCGCCGTGACCATCGCGGAGGCGACCGTCGCGACAACCGCGATAACCGTGGTGGTGACCGCCGCGACAACCGCGACCGCAGCTAAGAATTTTCAATTCAGAGATACAAAAATGCCCGGTTTTGCCGGGCTTTTTTTTTGTCCTTTGGTGTCCGTCACATGAATGTGACGGCAAAGGATATTCGCTTCGCTGATGAAAATTGCGCCCTATTATTTGCCGTCTGCTTTAGCTGACGGGCAAAGGGATATGCCAGATTAGATGGGCTTCAGTCCTGATAATTCAACAAATAATTATGAATGGCTAGAGCCTGAAATTTAGCTGGATTTCCTAGTATCCGTTGCATAAATGCAACAGCAAAGGATATTCGCTTCCTTGATGAAAATTGTGCCCTATTATTTGCCGTCTGCTTTAGCTGACGGGCATAATAAAAGCACACTGCCATTTGCAGTTGATCATTCATGGTAATTTTAAACTTTAGGTTGTAATTTAAGCCTGAATACATTTACTCATAAGTTTTTGTTGCTACAAACTTTATATTTACGCCAAATCATATTTTATGAAACGATTACTCTTATCATCATTAGCACTATCATTTATGATGTCATGCTCCGAAAAACCGCTTCAGTATCCGCCCACAAAAAAAGGTGACGTAAAAGACACCATCTTCGGAACTGTCGTTGAAGATCCCTACCGCTGGCTCGAAGACGATAATTCGGCAGAAACAGCCGAATGGGTGAAAGCACAAAACCAACTGACTTTTGGGTATCTCGAAAAACTTCCGTACCGCACCGAAATCAGGCAGCGCCTGACCGAACTTTGGGACTACCCCAAATATGGCGTCCCGTTTAAAGAAGCAGGCAAGTATTTCTTCTATAAAAATAACGGGCTTCAGAATCAAGCCGTTTTGTATACCAGCGCCGATCTGAATGCCGAGCCAACCGTTCTGCTCGACCCGAACACTTTGTCGGAAGATGGCACTGCCGCCCTTTCGGGAATCGAAATTTCGAACGACGGCAAATACCTCATTTACCAGGTCGCCAAATCAGGATCTGACTGGAATGAGATCTTCGTGAAAAACATCGAGACCGGCGAAACACTGCCAGATCACATTCTGTGGGTAAAATTCTCCGGAATAAGCTGGTTTCAGGATGGATTTTTTTACAGCGCATACGACAAGCCGGAAGCCGGAAGCGAGCTTTCGAAAGCCAACGAATATCAGAAAATTTATTTCCACAAACTGGGAACCGAGCAAAAAGACGACCAGTTGATTTTGAGCGACAACACCAATCCGAAGATGATGTTTGGTGCCGGAATGACCGAGGACAAACGTTTCCTGCTGGTTTCGAAAAGCAAAGGCACCAATGGGAACGCGCTTGGCGTAAAAGACTTCAGCAAAAAGAACAGCACTTTTGTTGCCCTTACTGACAGCTTCGAATATGATTTCAGCCCGGTTGACAACATTGGCGACGACATTTATGTGCGCACCAACTACAAAGCGCCCCGCTACCGGTTGGTAAAAATCAACGTCAACCATCCTGAAGAAAAAAACTGGGTGGAAATAATTCCTGAAAAGAAAGATGTGCTCGAATCGGCTGGTTTTGTTGCCGGAAAAATCGTGGTAGATTACATGACCGACGCCCGCAGCAAGGTGGAAGTTTATGCCTACGACGGAACGTTCGATCACGAAGTCCAGCTTCCCGGAATTGGTTCTGTCTCTGGTTTCTCCGGAAAGAAAAATGACAGCATTGCTTTTTATGCCTATACTTCATTCAATACACCTGGCGAAATTTACAAATACGACTTTGCCACCAAACAATCGTCCCTGCATTTCAGGCCTGAAGTAAAATTCAATCCCGATGATTTTGAAGTGAAACAGGAATTTTATGCCAGCAAGGACGGCACCAAAGTGCCCATGTTCATCGTGTACAAAAAGGGCATCGAGCTTAACGGCAACAATCCAACACTTTTATATGGATATGGCGGTTTCAACATCAGCCTAACACCGGCATTCTCTGTTTCGCGACTGGCATTCATCGAAAAAGGCGGTGTTCTGGCGGTTGCCAATTTACGCGGCGGCGGCGAATATGGCGAAGAATGGCACCAGGCAGGCACCAAACTGCACAAGCAAAACGTGTTCGACGATTTCATTTCAGCAGCAGAATATCTGATTAGCCAAAAATATACTTCGAGCGAGAAGCTGGCCATCCAGGGCGGATCGAATGGGGGTCTGCTGGTTGGCGCCGTAACGAACCAGCGGCCCGACCTGTTCAAAGTTGCACTTCCGGCAGTTGGCGTAATGGACATGCTGCGCTACCAGAAATTCACCATTGGCTGGGCCTGGGCGAGCGATTATGGCACCAGTGCCGACAGCGAAGAAATGTTTAAATATCTTTATGGTTATTCGCCGTATCACACTATCCGAAAAGACGGAAATTACCCTGCCATTCTGGCAACCACAGCCGATCACGACGACCGCGTTGTTCCGGCTCACACGTTTAAATACATGGCCCGTTTGCAGGAGCTGAACCCCAACAACAAACTTCCGCTGCTGGTGCGTATCGACTCGAAAGCTGGGCATGGCGCCGGAAAACCAACGACCAAACAAATCGACGAATATGTAGACCTGTGGTCGTTCATGTTCTACCATTTGGGGATGAAGATGTAGAAATTATTACACAGATTTCCGGACACGTAAACTGGGAACAATTCGAAAAAAAACGTTCCTGTTCAGTCAAAATATTGTACTTTTAAAATCCCGGAAAGGAGAATTCCGGGATTTTTTTATGTCCTGATTATGAGCTTGAATTACTTGGTTATTGAAGGAAACATCGGCGCAGGAAAGACAACCCTTGCGCAGATGATCAGCAAACGATACGATGCAAAACTGGTTTTGGAACAATTTGCCGACAACCCGTTTTTGCCTAAATTTTACGAAAATCAGGAGCAGTATTCCTTTCCGCTCGAAATGGCATTTCTGGCAGAAAGATACAACCAGTTGAACCGCGAAATCAGCCATTTCGACCTATTCAGCCCGTTTACCGTGTCAGACTATTTCTTCATGAAATCGCTCATTTTTGCACAAAACACGCTGCAACGAGACGAATATAACCTATACCGCCAATTCTTCAATATCATTTATGATAAAATGCATAAACCCGACCTCTATGTTTACCTGCACAAAGAGCCTGAGCTTTTGTTAAAGAACATTGCTCAACGCGGGAGAACCTACGAAACCAACATCACAAAAGAATATCTGGAAAAAATTACTGCAGGATACTTCACTTATTTCAGACAGCAGCGCGAATTCCCGGTGCTTATTGTCGACACAAATGGCATAGACTTTGTAAAAAGCACCGAAGATTTTGAAAAGCTTGCTGAAACCATTTTTAATGAAACTTACAGCAAGGGTGTAACACGCGTAATACTTGATTAATTCAGGATTTATGCTTTTTTTTAAACGAAACATTGCTAATTTTGTGTGCTTTAACGAAAGCAATAACACCATCAATTTAATATAGTCATTATGAGAAAGATTAACTTAAAACCACTGGCCTTCGTTACGCTGTCAGCAGTGATGCTTTCAAGCTGCGCAAGTTTGCAGAAAATGAAAAAGAATGCAAACTTGATTAATTTTAAAACCACACCTGAAGTACTCGAAACAAATGCTGGTAAAGTTGATGTTGCCATCGACGGAAAATTCCCGGCTAAGTATTTCGCCAAAAAAGTTACCATGGTAGCCACTCCTGTCCTGAAATATGACGGCGGAGAAAAAGCTTTTGAACCGGTGACTTTGCAGGGAGAAAAAGTAGACGCCAACAACAAGGTGATTTCTTATTCAAACGGCGGAAGCTTCGCATACAAAGATGCTGTTCCTTATGTTGACGCTATGCGTTTATCAGACCTCGAACTGCGCATTACTGCTTCACAGGGTGCTAAAAGTGTCGATTTTGCTCCGATCAGCCTTGCAAAAGGTGTAATCGCAACCCCAACATTGGTTGTTAACTATCCAACTCCGATTTTGGGTGTAAAACGCGAAAAAAACACAACTGGCAAATATGATCCGAACATCGACGAATTCCAACGCATCGTACCGGACGAATACACAGCCGACATCAAATATTTGATCAACAAGGCTGAAATTCGCAAGGAAGAATTGACCAAGGAAGAAATGGCGAAACTGAAAGAATACAACAAAGAAGCCGCCAAAGATCCACGGAAAAAAATTAAAAGCATCGAGATTTCTTCTTATGCTTCTCCTGATGGTGCCCTCGACTACAACACTACGCTGGCAGAAAAACGTCAGGATGCTTCATCAAAATTCCTGACTAAAGAATTGAAGAAAGACGAAGTTGAAGCCGAATTCAAAACCAAATTCACTCCTGAAGACTGGGAAGGTTTCAAAGATTTGATGAGCAAATCGAACATTCAGGATAAAGAATTGATCCTTCGCGTTCTTTCAATGTACACTGATCCGGAAGTTCGCGAACGCGAAATCAAAAACCTTTCAGGAGCATTTGTAAGCGTTGCCGACCAGATTTTACCACAGTTGCGTCGTTCTAAATTCACTACCAGCATCGACCTGATTGGTAAAACAGATGAAGAAATTGCTGCTTTGGCCGATTCTGATCCTGCAAAACTGAATCCTGCAGAATTGCTTTACGCCGCTACTTTGACCAAAGACGCCAACAAAAAACTGGCTATCTATAATTCGTTCATGAAAGTTTACCCGAACGACTGGAGAGGTTATAACAACGCCGGTATGGTTTTGGCTAACCAGATGAAATACACTGACGCAAAAGACCTGTTCGAAAAAGCTGAAAAGTTGAAGAACGATGAACCAATCATCAAAAACAACCTTGGTACTTGCGCACTGAAAGCAGGCGAACTCGACAAAGCTGAAGCTTATTTCGGAGCTGCTTCGGGAGCTGGCGATGCTGTTAACAACAACCTCGGTATCCTGAGCATCATTAAAGGCGACTACGCAAAAGCTGTTAAATATTTCGGCGACTCTGATTCACCAAACACAGGATTGGCTAAAATCCTGGCTGGCGACAATAACGGCGCACTGAAATCGCTCGAAAACTGCACATGGCAAGGTTGCTACTGGAAAGAATACTTCAAGGCTGTTGTTGGTGCGCGCACTGCCAAAGAAAACCTGATGTATGAAAGCCTGCAGAAAGCCATCGAACTGAAACCTGAGCTTAAAAAGACTGCAGCTACCGATATGGAATTTGCTAAATACTTCAACGAAGCTAAATTCAAAGAAATCGTGAAATAATTATTTCACCCAATAATATTCAGAAAGAGCGGCCCGAAAGGGTCGCTCTTTTTTTGCATCAAATATCAGACTGATAAATTGATTTACTTTAATTTACTGTATATCTTGCAGAAATTAAGAAACGATTAAATTCCGAGGGGAGAAATTCCAATTTAAAAATGTCTTTAACCAAACTAATCCTGACCGCCATTCTGCTGGCTATTCTTCAACATCACACTGATGCTCAAATTATTATAAATGAAGCGTCGAATAAAAATTCCGGACAGATTTCCGACGAAGACGGAGAATTCGAGGATTGGATAGAACTATATAACCAATCGGAAAATGCAGTAAATCTAAGCGGCTATTACCTGAGTGACGACTCGCTTAATTATCAGCGATGGAAATTACCGGCTTATAACATGCAGGGTGGCGAACATTTACTGATTTTTGCATCGGGCAAAAACAGGACAAAAGTACCTGATCAGGCACATTGGGAAAGTCCGGTGCTGCCAACCAACCAATTCGACTACCTTATACCTACCGAAAATACGTCAGCCAACTGGAAAGATCGCGATTTTTCGTCAGCAGACTGGAGCAAAGGAAAGGCTGGATTTGGGTACGGCGACAACGACGACAATACCGTACTCCCATCGAATACAATGGTGGTTTATCTCCGCAAATCATTTACCATTCCCGAAGGATTCAAATATAA
>JAEWME010000311.1 GCA_023393265.1 Bacteroidota bacterium
CCATTGAGGCTACCGAACTTAGCATTACAAAACTGAAAGCAGTAGGTGTAAAAGTATTGATTACCGAATGGGATATTTCGATGCTTCCAAGCCCATATGAAGGAGCAAACATCGCTGCAAACTTCAAATACTCAGAAAAAATGGACCCTTACCGCGAAGCGATACCCGATTCTGTTCAGCAAAAATGGGATAAACGGGTGCTGGATATGTTTGAACTTTTCCTGAAACACCGCGATGTGGTTGACCGTGTAACTGTATGGGGGCTGAACGACAATACTACCTGGCTGAATAATTTCCCTATCAGGGGACGAAAAGATTATCCTGTGCTTTTTGACCGCAACAACCAGCGCAAACCAGTGGTAGACGAAATGATTAAACTGGCTGAAAAATATAAAAAATGAAAAAAGCGAAGTACTTAGTTGAAAATGATTTTATGGCTGACCCGGCCGTGCATGTATTTGACGGAAAGCTATATATATATCCATCACACGACAGAGAATCCGGCATTCCGGAAAACGACAATGGCGATCATTTCGACATGAACGATTACCATGTTTTCTCAACGGCAGACATCGAAAATGAGCCACTCACAGATCATGGCGTGGTGCTGAAAGTAAGCGATATTCCCTGGGCAGGGCGCCAGTTGTGGGATTGCGACGTCGCACATAAAAACGGTAAATACTACATGTATTATCCATTGAAAGACAAAACAGATATTTTCAGGATTGGAGTTGCTGTTTCTGAGAGCCCCGCAGGTCCGTTCGTACCGCAACCCGACCCCATCAGAGGAAGTTACAGCATCGACCCTGCTGTATTTGAAGATACTGACGGGACTCATTACATGTATTTTGGCGGATTATGGGGAGGTCAGTTACAACGCTACAAAGAGAACAAGGCTCTGGAGTGCGCTTATTTGCCTTCAGGAGAAGAACTGGCTTTGCCCTCAAGGGTTGTTCGTTTGTCGGACGATATGTTGGGTTTTGCCGAAGAACCAAAGCCGGTAATCATTCTCAACCAGGATGGCACGCCGATGAAAGCAGATCAACCCAACCGGTTTTTCGAAGCGTCGTGGATGCACCGCTACAATGGCAAATATTATTATTCCTATTCAACCGGCGATACGCATTTGCTGTGTTATGCCACCGGCGATAATCCTTATGGCCCGTTCACCTACCAGGGCGTTATTTTGACACCGGTAGTAGGCTGGACAACGCACCACGCGATTGCAGAATTTAAAGGGAAATGGTACCTGTTTCATCACGACAGTGTCCCTTCGGGAGGAAGGACCTGGCTACGAAGCCTGAAAGTGGCCGAGCTTGAATACAACCCTGACGGGAGCATTAAAACCATCGAAGGGCAGAAATAAACGATCGGCATTTTCAGAAAAAATTTTCAGGAAAATATGCCTGAGTTGTAACGGAAACTGAAATCAGGAGTCTTTATTCATCGAAACACTATTTCATGAAAACAAGACTCCTGATTTTTTGCCTTGCAGCCTTGCTATCGCACAATTTATTCGCGGACGACCCCGTAAAAAAAGAATATTATGTGGGCGATTGTCAGAAGAACGAAATTACGATTGACGGAAAACTTGACGAACCAGCCTGGCTGAAAGCCACCTGGATGGACGACTTTGTTCAGTATGAGCCAAACGAAGGAAAAAAGCCGCACCAAAAAACCGAATTTGCCATTTTAGTTGACGACTATTTTCTGTATGTCGGCTTTAAATGCTGGGATACAAGCCCCAACAGCATTGTGCGCCGCCTGACTCCAAGAGACCAGTCGGATGGCGATTTGGTTGCGGTACAGATTGACTCATACAACGACAAACGATCCGGCTTTTCATTTTTTCTGAGCGTTGCCGGAACAAAACACGATTACTTCATCAGCAACGATGGCGAAAATGAAGACAATACCTGGGACCCGATTTGGATGGGGAAAACAAGCCAGGATCAATCGGGCTGGTACGCCGAAATCAGAATCCCGCTCACCCAACTTCGTTTTGAAGGAAGCGGCGAACAAACCTGGGGACTTCAGCTTGCCCGGCAGTTATTCAGGAAACAGGAAGTGAGTGTTTGGCAACCCGCTCCCAAACAGAAATCGGGATGGGTGTCGCAGTTTGGACAATTGAAAGGACTGAAGGACCTGAAATCTCGGAAAGTGGCAGACTTTACACCATACGTGGTTGCCCGTACCGACCGTTACGAAAAAGAACCTGAAAACCCTTTCAGAAAAAGCGGACATAAAAACGAACTGAATGGCGGTGTTGACGGTAAAATTGGGATAACCAACAATTTAACGCTCGATTTCACCATCAATCCTGATTTTGGACAGGTAGAGGCAGACCCGTCGCAGGTGAACCTGACTTCTTTCGAGACCTTTTTTCAGGAAAAAAGACCTTTCTTCATCGAAGGCAAAAATATACTTAGCTTCCCGCTCAACTTTGGCGATGGCGACATCGCATCGGAAAACCTGTTTTATTCGCGAAGAATCGGACGCCGCCCGCACTACAGCCCCGACCTGAATGACGATGAATACATGAAAGCACCGGAATTTACAAGTATTCTGGGAGCGGCCAAAGTAACCGGAAAAACACGAACCGGCTGGTCGGTTGGTTTGCTTGAGAGCCTCACTTCGGAAGAATTTGCACGCATCAGCAATGGGTCGGAACGATCTGTGATGATTGAGCCATTTACCAACTACGCGATTGGCCGTGTGCAAAAAGACTTCGATCAGGGTAATACGATGATCGGTGGAATGCTGACAGCTGTAAACCGGAACCTGGCAGAAAAACAGATCGATTACCTGCATAAATCGGCCTATACCGGCGGAATCGACTTCGTGCACAAGTGGCACAACAAAGACTGGGAATTCGATTTTAGCGCCTATATCAGTCGCGTGGAAGGAAGCAGGGAAGCCATCAGCGAAACCCAGAAATCGTGGATACACAATTTTCAACGGCCCGATGCCACCTTCGTGAAATACGACTCAACCCGCACCAGCCTGATGGGACAAGGTGGCAAAATTGTGCTGGGTAAATATGGCGGAAAACTCAAATTTCTGGCCGCAACCGCGTGGAAATCACCCAGTCTTGAACTGAACGACGTAGGTTACATGCGCATGGCCGACGACATTCTGGAAGTTGTTTGGGTTGGCTATCGCATTTACGAACCATTTTTTATTTTCAGGAACCTGAACCTGAATTTTAACCAATGGCTTGAATGGAATTTTGCAGGGGATATCACTGCTCCCGGAGGAAATATAAACGCCCATATGCAATTTAAAAATTACTGGACACTGAGTTTCGGGCTTAATTACGATGGAGACGGTATTTCAACAACTGAACTGCGCGGCGGACCAGCCCTTAAATATTCAGGCAATAAAAACCTTTGGCTGGATTTGGGCTCGAACGAAAGAAAGAAACTGACCGTTGAAGCCGAATTCGGTGCACAGCAAGGAAACAAAAGTGGATCGAGAAATTCGCAGAGTTACGGTTTGGGGCTTGGCTACCGGCCTCTGGAAAACCTGAAAATTAGCCTGATGCCAAATTTCGCCATTAGCGAAGATGAACTTCAATATGTCGATCAGTTTGAATACGGAACAAAAACCGACTACCTTTTTGCCCGCATCAACCAGAAAACGCTGAGCGCTTCGGTGAGGATCAATTACAACATCACACCCGACCTGAGCATCCAATACTGGGGACAACCATTTGTTTCGAGCGGAAAGTACACCGATTTTAAACGCATAACCGATGGAAAGGCGGCCAAATATAACGACCGCTTTCATTTGCTTACAACGAGCGAATTAAGCTATATCGCTCCGGACGAGACCTACCAGGTTTCGGATCTGACAGGAAGCGAATTGTATCGTTTCGATCAGCCCGATTTTAATGTGAAAGAATTTCTTTCGAATATGGTTTTAAGATGGGAATACCGGCCAGGATCGGCGCTTTACCTCGTTTGGTCTCAAAACCGAAACCAGTCAGTCTCCAATGGTAGCTTTCATTTCAGGCAAGACCTGAACAAACTGTTTGACGAAAAGCCTTACAACGTGTTTCTGGTGAAGCTTTCATACAGGCTTGGACGATAGAGAAACAAACCACAACCGCCTAAAATCCTTTTGCTTTGCGAGAGGATTTTCTTATTTTAGCCCACATTGATCAATCATTAAATCTAATAAACGAATCATGAAAAACCAATTTGCACTAAGCAATCAACAACTGCTGGATATTGCCAATGACCTCAGGCAGAAAATTGAAACCGGCCTTCAGACCGACGGAACTGAAATCAAATGTTTGCCAACCTACATCCATCCGAAGAAAGACGGCATCGAAGGCGAAGCAACTGTTTTCGACCTTGGCGGAACCAATTTCAGGGCGGCAGTCGTTTCGGTTGGTAATGAAACAAAAATCACCGGGCTTGCTGAAAAAAACATCACCGAAATGAAAAGTGCCGGATTCACCGAAGAAGATCTTTACACTTCTCAGGCACACATCATCAACCAACTTAGCCTACCGAAAAACTCACCTATCGGCTATTGTTTTTCGTACCCGGCCGAATCGATGCTGAACGGCGATGCCGAACTGATTAAATGGACCAAGGGCGTAAACATTGCCGGAATGGAAGGCAAACCAGTTGGCGAACCACTGGTTGAGTACCTGAATGAAAACACAAACTGCACATTCAACAAGATAGCTGTTGTAAACGACACCATCACCAGCTTGTTTGCAGGCCTGATGAACCCCGGATATGATGCTTATGTTGGCCTCATCGTCGGAACCGGAACAAACATGGCAACTTTCTTCCCTTCGGAATACATTCCGAAAATTAAAAATCTGGAAGGATGGAGCGGCGAAACTCCGGTGAACCTCGAATCGGGCAATTTCAATCCGCCACACCTCACCGCTTACGATGCTGAAGTGGACGAAAATTCTGACAACAAAGGCTTCCAGAAATTTGAAAAAGCCATCTCCGGAATGTACCTCGGCCGCATTTTCCGTGCTGTTTTCCCGAACGACGGACTGGATGTGAAGCTCGACGCTGCAAGTTTGAGCAAGATGATGAACAACCCGGAAGATTACACCCTGGAATATGTTGAAACTGCATTCCAGATATACGAACGCTCTGCCAAACTCGTCGCTGCCTCAATCGTTGGTCTGGTTCAGAACCTTCACAGCGCGTACCCTTCGGTAAAAAAAGTACAGGTTTTAGCCGAGGGCAGCCTTTTCTGGAGCAGCGTAAAAACCCACAATGCCCGTTATGTCGAAATCGTGAACGCCACGATCAAAGAACTGTTGGCCGAGCTTAACCTTGACGCGACTGTAGAGGTTTCTCGCATCGAAAATGCAAACCTGATCGGTGCTGCGATGTCGGTGCTGTCGTAAAGATTTTTATATACTGAATCATATTTTACTGAGCAGGTGACTTCGAGTCACCTGCTCAGTTTGCTTCAACCTAAATCAGAACTCTATTAAAATCACTTTATCGCTACCGGCTCGTGAATACCCAAACCGGAGAACTTTACCGTATCCCGGTATCGAAACAAATGCCTGAAAATAAATTAAGCTATTGCGAACAGGAAATTTTGCAACTTCTGGCTACAGGATTGATAAGCAAAGAGATTGCCAACAAACTATATATCAGCGTCAACACTGCCAATTTCCACCGGTAACGAATTATCGAAAAGCTCAATGTGAGCAATACCGCCGAAGCCGTTCAGCATGCCGGAAGACTGGGATTGATATAACCCAGGTTGCACGCAACTTCGTGATTCCCTTTTGCGTCTTGACTAAAAACTCAGCTTATGAAATTTTTGATTTTACCTTTCCTGATTTACTTCCTGATATTTACTTCCTGCAGCAAAGACAACGAGACAAATGCTGCACTTTATCAAACCTGGGAGGTGAAAGATTTTATATCGCTCGAATCGGTAGCTTACCCTAAAAATGAGGATGTGAAAATATTACTCACCTTCTCGAAAAACGGTTCGTACAACCTGAAGCTTGACATTAACAGTTGCGGCGGACAGTTTAAGACATCAGGCGTAAACGGGATTTCTATCGGTTCAACTGCATGCACCGAAGCCTGTTGCGACAGTCCCTTTTCAGTAAAAGTGGCCTCGATGCTTTCGAAGGTAACGAGCTACCAGATTGACAAAAATTCGCTCCGGCTCGAAGTGCCGCAATGGGGATTCATTGAACTGGAAAGGTGAACCAATTTGATTTCTGAAAAATGGCAAGTGCCTGATATTCTCAGGATAAAAAAGATAAATCCTGAAAGCTAATTTTTTAAAGAATATTGTTAAATTTAATAGTTGAAATTTTTTTAACTAAAAAACAATATTTTATGAGCGGAGAAGGTCACATCGCGGACATGATCACGCGAATGAAAAACAACGAAGCGACCAGGCAAGAACGCAAAGCTCGTCAGAAAAAACTTAACGATGCCTACAGGGAAGGGAAAGGAGCCAACCCTCACATCAAGCTGACGGAGGAGGTAATTGCCCCGGAAACGATGGACGTCTTGAAAAACGACATCAGGAGAAAAGCTTCCAGCGAAAGAAAATCGCAACTGATTGAAACCATTGCTACAACTGCCATCATTCTGTTGATAATTGCGCTGGCATTCGTCCTGATTGTTTAAACAACTACCGGTTATCTATTTTCTCCGGATACAGATCGTGATTCATCATTCGGTATTCTGCCATTTGCTCGTATTTGGTACCCGGCTTTCCGTAGTTGCAATACGGATCGATGCTAAGACCACCGCGAGGCAAAAATTTGCCGGTTACTTCAATGTATTTGGGGTCCATTAAAGCAATCAGGTCTTTCATGATGATGTTGATACAATCTTCGTGAAAAGCGCCATGGTTGCGGAAACTAAACAGGTATAGCTTCAGGCTCTTACTCTCCACCAGCTTTTTATCGGGAATGTAGCTCAAGTAAACTGTCGAAAAATCAGGCTGTCCGGTAATCGGGCAGAGACTGGTAAATTCAGGGCAATTAAATTTCACCCAAGTATCGTTTTCAGGGTGCTTGTTATCGAAACTTTCCAGCATTTCGCTACTATATTCAAACAAGTATTTTGTTTCTTTTCCCAGGTTTTTTAAGTCGTTCATGATATTGTTGCGAGTTATGAGTTACGTGTTGCGAGTTAAAGTAACCTTGGTGAGGGTTTCACTTATAGTGAAGCCCTCACTGAGCTTTTCGAGATAAATAGCTTTCCTGCCCGTTCCGTCTCAACTGGCAGGCCGGGCAATGGCCGCAACCGTCGCCTTTAATGCCGTTGTAGCAAGTCACCGTTTCATTCCTGACAAGGTTGAAAACGCCGAGTTCATCAGCCAGCGCCCAAATGTCGCGCTTCGATTTCCACATCAGGGGCGTATGAATGGTAAACTGATAATCCATCGACAAATTTAGCGTTTGGTTCAGCGAGCGGATAAATTCATCACGGCAATCAGGATAACCACTGTAGTCGGCCTGCCCTACCCCGGTCACCAGGTTTGGAATGTCTTTCCCCTTGGCAAAAATGGCAGCGAAAGTTAGGAACAACATATTCCTACCTTCAACCAGCGTGTTGGGCGGACGATTGTCGGGCTTATTTTCTTCCACATCAATCGACGAATCAGTAAGCGAATTGCTGGTGATTTGCTTTAGTAAATTCAGGTTTAGCAAGGTAAACGGCACACCAGCTTTTTCGGCAATCGAGCGGGCTGATTCTTCCTCAATCCGGTGCCGTTGCCCATAGTCGAAACAAAGCGTTTCCACCTCGTCGAAATTCTTCAGCGCCCAAAACAGGCAGGTGGTAGAATCCTGACCACCCGAAAAAACTACCAGTGCTTTTTTGCTTTTATTCATTCCAAAAATCATTTTAAAGACCAATCTCCATTCCGTCCGAAACAACTCTTTTGCCTTACACAACATTCCCCGCGGACGGTTATTGCGGGATTTCAAATTTGCCCGGGGTTAAAACCCCCGGCTACAAATATTTCGCTCCTCCGGAGCTGAAAAAAGCGAACCGCTTTCAAGGCTTTCCCCTTTCGGGGGAACGGCCTGCCCGGATGAGCCAGTCAGACGGTGAAGGGGGCTTCTTATTAGATTTCTTTCACCCTGAAAAGGTTGTACGATAAATTTGAATCGATTACATCAACACCTTCAGCCCGTTTCACCAGCCTAACCACCCAAACAGTTACCGGCAGGATCAGAATCTCATAGACCGTTTTCAACATGGCCTGTGTTACAATCATGGTCAGGAGCACACTAACGGGAAACTGGCCAAAAAATGCGATGCTGATAAAAATAAGCGAATCGGCACTTTCACCCGCCAGTGTCGATACGATGGCACGCACGGAAAAGCCTTTGCCGTTGGTTGCCACTTTCATCCGGCTCATCACAAAAGCATTCAGGAACGAACCAATCAGGTATGCGCCCAAGCTGGCCATCACAATTCGTGGTGTGTTTCCCAGGATGGTTACAAATGCTTCCTGATTTTGCCAAAAAGGTGCCCCGGGAATAGCAATCCCAAGCGAAAAGAACACCACCGCAATGATGTTCACCACAAAGCCTGTCCAGATAATCAGCCGGGCTTTGGCAAATCCCCAAACCTCGGTAATCAGGTCATTCAGGATGTAGGCAACCGGAAAAATCAATACTCCCGCAGGTGCAGCCCACGGACCTATCAATAAAATTTTGGTGGCGAGGATGTTGGAAATTAAAAGGCAGGTGGCAAACAAAATGCCCGCAAGCATAAACAATACAGATACTTCTTTCTTCATTTTTCTTGTTTTTTACGTGGTTTCCAAGTACACGGCTTTCGACTGAAAGCTCGGCGCAAAAATACAATTAATTCGCCAATCAAAAAAACACACAAAAGCAGACGAAGAATGGCCAAAAAATGCCAATAATAATTATTAACTTTGGTATCACCTCATTTTACTGACCCACAAATGAATAATGATAAAATTGTAGTTTTTCAAACATTCTCAGACGCCATCCAAGCTAACATTGTGAAGGGGCTGCTTTGTTCCCGGGGAATTGAGTGCTTCCTTTCAGATGAGAACATTGTTACCCTGAATCCGCTATACAACAATGCTGTTGGCGGAGTTAAACTAAATGTTTTTGAGAAAGACTTCAATCGCATATCCGAGATTCTTCAGGCAGAAAATCAGCTACCGGAAGCTGGCCCAACTGAGGCAAATCAGGCAATGCCAATTACCTGTCCGAAGTGTCACTCGCTGAACGTGAGTTACGGGGGCTCAGTAGAACGAAAATTTGGTTACTTCGACGTATTGATTCCAATTTTATTGATGATTTATCCGTTTAGCATGAGAAAAGTATATCATTGCTTCGATTGTGGAAACGAGTTTAAAAATCGAACCAGAAAATAACGATAATTCTAAAAACATCATGGAACATTTTGAACCCGCATGTCGGGAAATCCTCCAGCTTATTGCGACCTGGGAACCTAAACTTTGGGCTCTTCCCGAAGAAATGATCAGCAACCGAAGAAACAGTCAAAACCGTACTATCAGGCAAATTCTCGGGCATTTGGCCGACTCGGCTTCGAACAATACGCATCGGATTGTCCACCTGCAGTACCGCGAAAGTCCTGTTGAATTTCCCAACTATGCCACCTTCGGAAACAACGATCGCTGGATTGCCATTCAGGATTACCAGCACGAAGACTGGCAAAACCTGGTCCAGCTTTGGAAATACCAAAACATACACATTGTTCATATCATCCGGAATGTTGACCCGGCAAAACTGGAGAACCAGTGGATTGCAGGTGAAGGCAAACTTGTTTCGCTCCGGGAAATGATTTCCGATTATTTGCCCCATTTCCGGCTGCATCTGAACGAAATTGAAGCTTTAATCGGGTAACGGCGGAATACCTGTTTTAACGATCCGTTTTGCCCTCAGGAACACTATATTTGTTGCTGAATAAAAAAACGCTCAACATGGCTTTTCAGGCATTTCGCGGAATGAAACCTTTCCCGCAACTAATGTTTGCATTTTTTGTGGCATTGGTCTCCACGCTCGTTGTTCTCATCGTTGGCATGATTGCCATTGTACCGTTTTTCGGTATCGAAAGCATAATAGGTAGCCTGAATCCCGCTTCGGTGGAATCGGCCGAAGCAATGAATTTTCTGAAGTATTTTCAGGTATTGCAATCAATTGGGCTGTTCGTTGTGCCCCCTTTTATAATAGCCTGGCTCTACGAAGAAAATATCGCAGGATACCTCAGCCTCAACAAAACCACCAAAACAAAAAACTATATGCTCGCGGCCATTTCGCTGCTTGCCGTGATTCCGTTTATCAACTATATCGGTGCGTTGAACAGCAAAATGAGTTTCCCCGAATCGCTTGCCGGAATGGAAAACTGGATGCGATCGATGGAAGACTCGGCTCAAATGCTGGTTGAAAAATTTATGAAAGTCGACACTTTTTCCGGACTACTTTTCAACATTTTCATGATCGCCGTTTTACCGGCGCTTGGCGAGGAATTGATGTTCCGCGGTGTTGTTCAGAAAATATTTACTTCGATGACCAGGAACTACCACTGGGGAATCTGGATTTCGGCATTTTTTTTCAGCGCCATGCACATGCAGTTTTATGGCTTTTTACCGCGAATGGCACTCGGTGCAATGTTTGGATATCTGCTGGTTTGGACAGGCTCGATGTGGGTTCCTATTCTGGCCCATTTCATCAACAACGCGATGGGGACACTCGGTTATTTCCTGATCAACAAAAAAGTAATCGGCGATGATGTAGAGAATTGGGGAACCGAGCCCGGACAGTTTTACCTGGTGATACTTAGCCTCGCAATATCTGGCGGATTGTTGTATTTAATTTACCAAAACGAACAACAAACAAAAATGCCCGTAAATCGGGAAGATTCACAGGCATCGCGAATTGATTGATTTCTATTAAGAAAAGACAATACTTTGCTGTAGATTTTCTATCTCCATCTTCTTTTGTTCCGAAGCCCGGTAGACATACACAATGCCATATTCCGCTGCTTTTTCCCGTTTTTCGTCGTCGGATAAATGCGCCAGCGTGTTTTCAACTTCGTTCCACATATCCTGAATCAACTGGTCGGCTTTTTCGCGAAGTTCTGCAACCCGCATCGAAGCCCGGTTGGTATTGTTCTGAAGCATCTTCTGATGGCGATAGGCTTCAACAAATTCTTCGTAGTGAACTTTCACCAACGCAATCGACGGGCTATAAATCGGGCTTCCGCCGCGTGCCACACGCTTTTGTTCGCCATCAATAATCCGCTCGCCCCAAGTCATCACATTGGCTTCGAGGTTGAGTGGAGGTGTCGCTTTCGAATTCGCTTTCAGCCCATAAAATTCCACGATGTCGGGCTTTAACTCGCCCCGAAGAATGGCAAAATTAACTACCTGCAGGAAGTGCGACAAATACAGTTTTGCTTTCCTGAAAATCTCACCATACTCTTTCGACCGGTCGAACTGCGTTTGCTTGGAAAGGTTCAATTGTCTGATTGCACCCAGAAAATGAGGGTAAAATGTCTGAAGATTCTCCAGCGTTTCCTGACTGAAAGCCAGTTTTTTGAGAGCAGTTCGTTTACCAATATCCAGTCCGGCTTCGATGGCGCGAAGCCTGGCCACATCTGTATTCGGTAATCTTCTGTAAGGCATAAAGCGAATTTTAGGTACACTCATGCGAATATACAAATTCAAGGTGCATTATTCCGTCCTTCGCAAAAGAACTAATCAACAACCAATTGTTCACAAAACCGCACATATTCCTGACAATCAAACATCTAAATTTTGATCATCCGAAGATATTAACAAAGGTCTGCTCATAAACCACACAGAAAAGGTGCTAAATCCGTATGTTTTTGACCGTTATGAAGCAAAAAAGCTCCGAAGAACGAGTCTCCGGAGCTTAATATTTTCAGGCTAAACGACTTTTTTGCCTTTTGCCTTGAATTAGTCTTTTAGCTTGGCGCTTAAGAATTCGCGGTTGAGGCGGGCAATGTTCGAAAGCGAAATGTTTTTCGGGCATTCCACTTCGCAGGCACCGGTGTTGGTACAGTTACCAAAACCCAGTTCGTCCATTTTAGCAACCATTGCTTTTGCACGACGGGCGCCTTCGACACGACCCTGTGGCAACAAAGCCAGTTGACTCACTTTTGCCGAAACGAACAGCATGGCCGATCCGTTCTTGCAAGCAGCAACACAGGCGCCGCAACCAATACAAGAAGCTGAGTCCATTGATTCATCAGCATCAACCTTCGGAATCGGAATGGCGTTTGCATCCGGAACACCACCGGTGCTAACCGAAACATAGCCTCCGGAAGCAATAATCTGGTCGAACGCATTGCGGTTAACGATGAGGTCTTTAATAACCGGAAATGCAGCCGAGCGCCAGGGTTCGATGGTAACGGTTTGTCCGTCTTTGAATTTACGCATGTGCAACTGACAGGTGGTTACATCATCGTCCGGTCCGTGAGGGCGGCCATTGATGTAAAGCGAGCACATTCCGCAGATACCTTCGCGGCAATCGTGGTCGAATGCAACTGGCTCCTTGTTTTCGCTGATCAGTTGTTCGTTCAGGATGTCCATCATTTCCAGGAACGAGCTGTCGGTTGAAACTTTGTCAACCTTGTAGGTTTCGAAACGGCCTTTTTCTTTTGGTCCGTTCTGACGCCAAACCTTAAGCGTGAGATTTATTGTTTTTTCCATGATTGATCTCCTTTAAAAGCCATTACTTGTAATTTCTCTGAACCATTTTCACGGTTTCGTAAACCAAATCTTCCTTGTGAAGTTCCGGTTCGGCATTTTCGCCCTTGTACTCCCAGCAGGAAACGTAAGCGAATTTATCGTCCTGGCGGAGCGCTTCACCATCTTCAGTCTGGTATTCTTCGCGGAAGTGGCCACCGCAGGATTCTTCACGGTTAAGACCGTCGCGGGCCATCAGGTCGCCAATTTCGAGGAAATCAGCCAGGCGGCTGGCTTTTTCAAGCTCGATGTTCATTCCGGTCAAACTTCCGGGGATGCGAACATTGCTCCAGAATTCCTTCTTAATTTCAGCGATACGTTTAATGGCATGTTCCAGGCTTTCTTTGGTACGGCCCATTCCGACAAAGTCCCACATTACGAGACCAAGTTCTTTATGGAGATTATCAACCGAACGTTTTCCCTTGATGTTGATCAGCTTTTCAAAGCGAGCCTTCACCGCTTTTTCAGCTTCAATAAATTCAGGTTCGTTTCCGGTCATGCGCGGTGTGCGAATGTCGTCGGCCAGGTAATTCTGAATGGTGTAAGGTAACACGAAATAACCGTCGGCCAAACCCTGCATCAAAGCTGAAGCCCCGAGGCGGTTTGCTCCGTGGTCGGAGAAATTGGCTTCACCGGCAGCAAACAAACCAGGAATGGTAGTCTGCAATTCATAATCGACCCAGATACCACCCATGGTGTAGTGGATAGCCGGATAGATCATCATCGGCGTTTTGTATGGATTTTCGTCAACGATTTTTTCATACATCTGGAACAAGTTTCCGTAGCGTGCTTCGATCACTTTTTCACCCAAACGTTCGATTGACGATTTGAAATCGAGATAAACAGCCAAACCGGTTGCGCCAACACCAAAACCTGCATCGCAGCGTTCTTTGGCAGCGCGCGAAGCAACATCGCGGGGAACCAGGTTACCAAAAGCCGGGTAACGGCGTTCGAGATAATAGTCGCGGTTTTCTTCAGCAATTTCCGTTGGTTTTAGTTTTCCGGCACGAATGGCTTCAGCGTCTTCTTTTTTCTTCGGAACCCAGATACGGCCATCATTACGCAACGATTCTGACATCAAAGTCAGTTTCGACTGAAACTCGCCATGAACGGGAATACAGGTCGGGTGAATCTGAGCGTAGCAAGGATTGGCAAACATAGCTCCTTTGTGATAAGCTTTTATTGCAGCCGAACCATTCGATCCCATTGCATTGGTTGAAAGGAAGAAGGTATTTCCGTAGCCACCTGTACAAAGTACAACTGCATGGCCAAAATGACGTTGTAATTCTCCGGTCACGAGGTCGCGGGAAATGATACCGCGGGCTTTTCCGTCAACAATCACAATGTCGACCAATTCGGTGCGGGTGTACATTTTAACAGTTCCGGCATTAACCTGTCGCATGAGGGCCTGGTAGGCTCCAAGCAAAAGCTGTTGTCCAGTCTGACCTTTGGCGTAGAAAGTACGGCTAACCTGCGCTCCACCGAACGAACGGTTGTCGAGCAAACCGCCGTATTCGCGGGCGAAAGGAACGCCTTGGGCCACACATTGGTCGATGATGCTATTGCTTACTTCGGCCAAACGGTGAACATTGGCTTCACGTGCACGGTAGTCACCACCTTTAATGGTGTCGTAGAACAAACGGAAAACAGAGTCGCCGTCGTTCGGGTAGTTTTTAGCAGCATTGATACCACCCTGTGCAGCAATAGAGTGTGCACGGCGCGGCGAATCCTGAATGGTAAAACATTTTACATTGAAACCCATTTCGCCGAAAGAAGCGGCTGCCGATGCCCCGGCAAGTCCGGAACCAACGACAATGATATCGAGTCTTCTTTTATTGGCAGGGTTCACCAGTTTCTGGTGATCTTTATAATTGGTCCATTTTTGAGCCAGTGGCCCTTCCGGAATCCTTGCATTCAATTTACTCATTTTTCAAACTTTTATAGCATTAAAAAAACAGGTACTGACAAAGAGCAATCAAAGCAAAACCACCACCAAGGATGATTGCAACAATGTTGCTGATACCTTTCAAACGTGGCATCCATTTGGTATTATTCCAGCCGATAGTCTGGAAACCTGACCAAAAACCGTGAGAAAGGTGAAAAGCCAGGCCCAAAGAACCAACAATATAAATCAGTACAATGGGAAGCGACTTAAATGTTTCGTTGACCATAGCATAAGCGTCTTCGCCTTTGGCTGTAAGACCAAAGAAGGGGAATTCAACTTCAGCAGGCTCCCATGGAAGAATACCTTTCATTTTCATGTAGAAATTGAAAATGTGAACCACGAGGAACGAAAAAATTACGATACCAAGTACCAGCATGTTTTGAGAAGCCCATTCTACACCAGAAGTCTTCTTTCCGGAGGCATAACGTTGCGGACCGCGGGCTTTCATATTCTGAACAGTCAGAATGATAGAATAAATGATGTGAACGATAAAACCTAAAGCCAGAACCGGCTCAATAACTTTAATCAGGGGGTTGGTTCCCATGAAATGTACCCCGGCATTAAAGAGTTGCCCGGTTTCGAAACCCAGTGCTTTATCGAGCAGCAGGAACGAATTGAGCATCAAATGCACAAAAAGGAACAAAATCAGGAACAAACCGGATACGCTCATCAGGAGTTTTCGTCCGATTGAGGCAGTCAGTAAATTGCTCATAGATAAACAGATTTTTATTTTAATAATAAGTTCATTTTATTTTGCCCGACAAAAGTAGACTTAACGGGCATGAGTTACAATAAAAAGGCACGTAAAATAACTAATTTAAAATGTTTCTAAGCATAAACGCCCGAGTGCCAGAGGGGTGAATTTATACAATGTTAAAATATCCGGGGAAGGTAGATAAACCGGCACCTCTAAAAATAAATTGACACCTTTTTGCATAAACAGCATAATTGCATATTTTTGCAGCACCTTTAAAAAAATGGTTCCATAGTTCAACGGATAGAATAGCAGTTTCCTAAACTGTAGATCCGGGTTCGATTCCCGGTGGGACTACAAAACAGCTTCGCAATCAGTTGATTGCGAAGCTGTTTGTTTTCCATCGGAGTAAATTATCCTGAAATTCTGAAAAGTCTTATGTTTGACTTTCACCAGATTTTAGAAAACCCGATAGCGAATACCAAGCGAAAGTCCGATAATATCACCAATTCCGATCGCTTTGTTCCCGATTGCACTGATGATGTACAAATCGTTGGTGCTAAACTCATAAAATGCCGATAGTTTCTCATCCACAATGCAATCGCGGATGTTGACTGTGATGGCTTGTCCAAGCGAAATATTGAAGCGCGTATTGACCGCCCAGAAGTAATAATTCTTAGGATATTTCTCGGGCAGCTTGTTCCAGAAGTACGGCCCAAAAATTTTATTAATATAAATCCCTGAAGTCAGCGGTTCAAGAACAATCCTATTGCCAAGCGATATCTGGAATGGCGTGTAAGTTTGCTTGAGCGTGGTAGTGATGTGCCCTTTCGCTCCATTAATTTCAGGAATAAAGCCAATGAACCAATCGGTTTCCCATTGATTTTTCCGCCCATAATACCAGCCAGGACCGAATGAAAACATTCCCATAGAACCGGCATACTGAATTTTGGTCTGCCGGGGAATCAAGCGGCTCCAATTACTTTTATACCGCTCAACCACTCGTTCCTGATGAGTCGTGTGCTGTGCCGCAACATTTCCCGATAACAAAAAGCCAATCAGGATAAAAATTAGCATTGCATATTTCATATCCTGAATTTTAGAAGTTAATTACCTGGTAAGAACAACTGTTTCCGGCGATGGTAAAAACCATGTAATTCCGGTCAGCCATGTCGTCGCACCCATAATACTTCACACCATTTCCGAAGTAGTCGTTCACACTTAAGGCATGGCGGTGCGCATGAAGGCAAAAGAGCAGGTTCTTGTAGCTCGAAACAATGTAGTTGAACATCAGCCCTGAATTGTTATTGAACTGATCATCGAAAGGCGGAGCGTGCATCGCCACCACCGTTCTGTTAACGCCAACCGTGTCGGTCAAAAATTTCATCATGTAGTCGAAATCCGGAACGGGCGTTGCATAATCGAATTCCAGCGCGTTGGTATTCAGGCAAACAAAGCGGGTCTTCCGAAATACAAACGAGAAATTCAGGTCTCCGTAAATATCCTGGTAAACCTCTTTGCCATGCCCCACGATGTCGTGGTTACCAATGAGCGCCACATAAGGCACTTTCAGCTTTTTCATGAT
>JAEWME010000077.1 GCA_023393265.1 Bacteroidota bacterium
GATTACTCCTATACACAGTTTATTCCGGGTAGCGTTGGAATGGGCTGGGGACGAGATGTTGACGGCCAACATGTTCAAATGAAATGCTGGCCCGTTGACGACCGCTTTATCTCGTTTTTCGACATCAAAGTGAGTGATGGCCGAAAATTTGAAAAAGGATCGCTCGCCGATAGAAATACATTCATCCTGAATAAAAAAGCGGTTGAACAGTTTGGCTGGAAAAATCCACTGGAACGTAAAATCCCGGGTTTCGATTTCACAGGGCAAGTAATTGGTGTGGCCGAGAACTGCAACTTTTCATCGCTGAAAGAAGAAGTTACACCTATGATTTTTTGGCTGACCGATACCCGAAAAAGCAGGCTTTTGTTACGGCTTCAACCCGGAAATTATACCGAAACATTTGCATACATAAAAAATACCGCGCAAAAGTTTGATCCTAAAAATCCGGTTGATGTGAAATTCCTGGACGATTCGCTCAACAAGCTCTACGAGAAGGAGGAAAAAATGGCTCATTTCATCGAATTTGTTGCCGTATGGTGTATGTTATTGGCAATCACTGGTTTGCTTGGTCTGATTATTTTTATTTGTCGCGACCGCATCAAGGAAATTGGTATCCGAAAGGTAAATGGCGCAACTGTTTCGGAAGTAGTCACCATGCTCAATCGCGACATCGTTCGCTGGGTGATTGCTGCCTTTGTGGTTGCCATACCGCTGTCGTATTATTCGATGAACAAGTGGCTCGAAAGTTTTGCCTACAAAACAACTTTAAGTTGGTGGGTTTTTGCGCTGGCCGGAACGCTGGCATTTTTAATTGCTTTGCTCACAGTAAGCTGGCAAAGCTGGCGGGCTGCCACCCGCAACCCGGTGGAGGCGTTGCGATACGAATAATTCTCACTCCAAACCCCTGAAGGGGCTTTAGTTTGTGCTAAGGATGAGTATAGGTGATAAAATATCGATGTTTTACAATGCCAAACCAATCATTTTTGAAAGGGCAAAAGTTATGCGTGAGAATATGACTCAAGCCGAAAAAGTTGTTTGGGAATTACTGAAAGAGAAAAAGATGGTAGGACTACGCTTTAAACCTCAACATCCAATTGACATATTTATCGCTGACTTTTATTGTCATGCCTTAAAACTGGTCATTGAAATTGACGGTGAGAATCATAAATCAAAAGATCAAAAAGAATATGATATTGGCTGCGAAGCAGAATTAGAACATTGGGGAATAAAAGTCATCCGGTTTACCAACGAAGAAGTAAAAAGAGGCATTGAACATGTTAAGAAAGAAATCGAACAAGAATGTACAAGACGGCGAGCAGAGCTCCAAAGTCCCCTTCAGGGGATTTAGGGGTAGAACCTGCTGGCGGGCTGCCACCCGCAACCCGGTGGAGGCGTTGAGGTACGAATAGCGTTTTAGTTGAAACATCAAAATATCCAGAATATGAACATTATACGGAACCTGCATGCAAGTTTCAGGCACCTGAAGTCTGATAAAACAAATACACTGATTAACCTGACTGGTTTGGTGCTCGGATTGGGCATTGTTTCGGTTGTGCTGGTTTTTGTGTTGAATGAGACCGGATACAACCATGTGTTCTCCAATCGGGACCGCATTTTCCGTGCCATTAACTTCAACGAGAACGACAATAACCGGTGGGCCAATACGCCTTTCGTGGTGGGAGAGGCTGCTGCTTCGTCGTTAGCCGAAGTAGAGGCGGTTGCCCATCAGTACAATGTTGCAGATTTCGAGGTTAGAAAAGGGGTTGAATTCCTGGGTGAAAAAAATTTGCTGTGTACCGATGAAGCATTTTTCGGGATGTTCGGTGTTAAGCTGGTTCAGGGAGATCTTTCAGGATTTGATCAGGCGAAAAAGCTAATCTGGGTGAGCCGCGAAACTGCCAGGAAATATTTTGGCGCTGCCGATCCGGTCGGACAAATACTGCTTATCCGGAAAAAAGGAGTTGAATCGGAAATGGAAGTTGCCGGAGTGTATGCCGATTTTCCAAAGAATACCACGATTCAGGCTTCGATGATCACGAATTCGGAATTTGGGCTGGAAGCGTTGAGCATGGACCTGATTTCCGTTGGGCAAAAGCCCGGCATTCAGGATTTGCGCGAGTCGTGGATAAATGGTTCATTTTTCACCAATTATTTTCTCCTGAAGAAAGGTGTTTCGGCTGAGCAGTTCGAAAAGAAACTCAACGAATTGGGAAAAGCACACAGCGAAGAAGACAACCAGTTGAGTCTTTCGTTACAGTCGCTCAACGATATTTACTTTGGTTCTGAAAAAATAATCGACAATAATTCAGGAGATAAAGGAAATAAAGCGATGCTCTTTATCCTGGCATCAATCGGAATCCTGATTCTTGTTGTGGCCTGCATCAATTACCTGAATCTGTCGTCGGCACAGGCGCTCACGCAAACCAAATCGCTTGCAGTGCGCAAAGTTTGTGGTGCCGCGCGAGCCATGCTTATTCGTCAAATGGTTTACGAATCGGTATTTGTTACGCTGGTGGCATTGCCTTTTGCTTTACTCGCCGCCCATTTTTCGCTTACTTTTATCAGCAATCTGCTGGGTAAGTCGTATACGCTCGAATTGAGCAGCCAGTTTTTAATTAGCCTGAGTATCCTGATTTTCATCGCTGTTTTCACCGGCGCCATTTCCGGGTTGCTGGTTGCTGTTAAAATCACTTCTTTCCGGTTGGTAGAAACACTGAAGGGAAAATATACCGATGCCGGAAACCGCCATTTGGTGCGCAAGTCGATGGTTGTTTTCCAGATTTCTGTGTTCATTGTGCTGGTGGCGCTGATGGTTGTTGTGCAAAAGCAGGTGCATTATGCTTTTAACAAGGATTTGGGCATCGAAAAGGAAGGTTTGCTCCGCATTCCGCTGGGCGATCACAATTACGAGCTTTTCAAACAGGAAATCAGCAAAAATCCCAATGTAATTAATGTAAGCGGAGCGCTTTGGATCCCGCCACACAAGGGCAAAATGTATGTGTCGGTACCGAAAGTTGATAACCACACCGAAATGGTAAAAGTGAACGGCCTTTTTGTTGACTATGGTTTTGCGCAGACGATGGGAATGAAGTTGCTGATGGGGGCCGATTTTGATCGCGAAAAGAATAATTCAGGCGTTTTGGTAAACGAATCGGCGATTAAGGCTTTGGGCCTGAAAGAGATTTTGGGTGAGCAAACTGCTTTCGGTCAAGTGGTTGGTGTGGTGAAGGATTTTAACATGTATTCCATTCACGAAGCGGTTTCGCCAATGATTATTGGTCTGAATCCGCAGATGTGCCGCGAAGTAGCAGTTCGTGTGCGCACCGAAAATATAAAAGAAACAATTGCTTCGCTGGAAAGCGATTGGAAGAAAACCGGCGGCACCACGGCTTTCGATTTCGATTTTACCAACGATATTTTGAACCAGATCTACGAAACCGACATCCGTTTCTCGAAAATTATCGGGCTACTTGCCATTGTGGCCATTTCGATTGCCAGCCTGGGTTTGTTTGGCCTTTCGCTGTTGCTGAGCCGACAGAAAACCAAGGAAATCGGAATCCGTAAAGTGACAGGGGCCCGCATCGGCGAAATTGTCGTTTTCCTGAACCGCGATTTCGTGATATGGGTTATTGTGGCATTTGCCGCTTCAACGCCTGTTGCATGGTTTGCCATGGACCGCTGGCTACAGAATTTTGCTTACCGCACTTCGCTAAGCTGGTGGATTTTTGCGCTGGCTGGTTTGCTGGCTTTGGGAATTGCCTTGCTCACCGTGAGTTGGCAGAGCTGGAAAGCGGCAACGAGAAACCCGGTGGAAGCGCTGAGGTACGAATAACGAAACCGACAAGCCAATGTGACCAACAATTTAACAGAAAGTGTCAATTATTTGGACATGCCCTAATTTAGATATTTGCCAATTGTTTGGATACTAGTATTTTATATGAATGGTATGATTTCTGATTAATCTGAAAATGAAAACTAGAGAGCCATGCTGAGAAACAACTTATTATTCATTTTCAGGAACTTTAAACGAAATAAAAGTTCTCTTTTCATCAACCTGGTTGGTCTATCGACTGGTCTTGCCTGCACTTTGCTCATCTTTATGTGGGTTAACGATGAGGTGCATGTGGATAAATTCCACGCCAACGACAGCCTGTTATACCAGATGATGATTAACTC
>JAEWME010000185.1 GCA_023393265.1 Bacteroidota bacterium
ACCTCGTGAGCCAGCAAAAGAATTACCTGAAAACGGCAGTAAACTCGTTTGAGTCGGTTTTATATGGCTCCGGATTTGCCAGCACTAGCACTGGCTACCCGGCCTGGATCAAAATGAACTCTTTCCTCGATTTTTTCATTGTCAGCGAAGTTTCGAGAAATATGGACGCCTACCGCAAAAACTGCTACTATTTTAAGAACAAAGACAGCAAGGACAATAAATTTCACTCGGGACCAGTATGGAATTTCGATGTGGCATTTAAAAACCTCGAAACGGACTGTTCTGCCTATTCTGCAACCGATGGCTCGGGCTGGGCATACCAGATTAACGAATGTGCCGGTTTAAAAAGTTACTCCAACGGATGGATCGTGCGATTGCTGGAAGACCCTGCATTTAAAAATGCGCTTTACAGCCGTTACACCCTGATGCGCTCAACATACATCAGTAACAATTACCTGAATAACTTTGTCGACTCGGTAAAAAACCTGGTTTCTGAAGCGCAGGCGCGCCATTATAACAAATGGAAAATTCTCGAAACAAAAGCCGGGCCCAACGAAGTTGATCCGCAACCAGCTACCTACCAGGGGCATGTTGATAAACTCAAAACATGGATTCAGACCCGACTGAATTGGCTCGATGTTCACATCCCCGGAAATCCGTCAGGCACCCACGATATTGAATCTGCCATTAGCTACCGGATTTTTCCAAACCCCGCAAGCGACATACTATACCTCGAATCTTCTTCGGAGATTCAGGAATACAAAGTGTTTTCGCTGAATGGTAGTTTGCTAAAATTGGGGAATGGAATAAATAGCTATTCCGCTGAAATGAATGTTTCGGATTTGAGACAGGGAATTTACCTGGTTCAAATAAAAACGAAAGACAACCGCGTACTCAATTCGAAGTTCGCGGTACAGTAGAAATACTGGGATCAAAAACACAAAAGGAAAAATCGATACAGGTTTTTCCTTTTGTTTTTTATAAAACTAGTCACCGAAGATTTCGGGAAAGAAACCTGATAAATAAAAACGCTCCGTAAAAAAGAAAAAATATCAGCAGTCCAAGAATTAGCTCGATGCCCAAAACCTGCCAGTCGGCAGAGGATTCCCCCGAGAAATCAATCTTTTGCGCAAAGAACAGCGCAGCACCAAACAGGATTTCGCAAATGGCCATTCCTATGGAGAATTCTCCTGCCTGCCGCCACCGATTCCTTTTCTCCCTATCAAAAGCAAGCACAAATGCACCAAAAATCAATGGCACATAACAGAGATAAAACAAGGAGGTTCTTGCAATAAGCAATACCGGAATCATAAGCAAAAATCCGGATGAAAGCGAAAACCATTTTTTCTGAACCCAATCAGGCATTTTCATTTTCAGGAAAGTTTACTAAACCATTGCTGAAAATATTTCCCCAAAAGAGGAACCGCTATTTCTGCATTTTTTACGACGCCAAGGAAACTGTATACCCATAACACGAATATAAATCCCCAGGCAAAAATGTAATAATCAGGAATGAAGCGGGTCAGAAAAAAACAGATAAAAATTCCGATTGTCTGTCGAAGGTAAAACGAAGTAAACTGATCCTTCCCCGATTGGTTGAGCGCCAGAGCAATGAGCCAGCCTATCGGAGTTAGATGTGCAAGAAAAGCTTTATTTTTAGGGTTCATGTGGATTCTTTTGCGCCAAAATTACAAAAAGAAAATGGCCACACCGCCAACTGTAATAAGCGCTCCAAGTATTTCTTTCCAGTTTACTTTTTCTTTAAAAAGAAAAATAGCCGGTGGAATGATTAGCACAGGAACAATGGACATGATGGTTGCAGCAATTCCGGCTTGTGTGTGCTGAACCGCCAAAAGTGAAAAAGAAACACCAAGAAACGGGCCGAAAAAAGAGCCCAACGAAATACGCTTCATAGCCGGTACATTTTTCACAGCATCCCAAACTTTACCGAAACGCCCCATAATGAGAATAATTACAGCAAATCCAAACATCCCGGTAATCACCCGAATTTGCGAAGCGGCGAAGGCATCATAATCGCCCATGCCCTTTTTGCTGAGAACAAGTCCAACACCCTGCCCCAACGCACCACCAAAGGCAAGCAAAATTCCTTTCAAACTGTAATTGGCTTTTATTTTACGGCGCTTGTTGTCGTCTTCCTGCTTTTCGCGTTTCAGGATAACAATTGCGATACCTGCAAAAACGACGATCATCCCCATCCATTTCATCGGGCTCATCACCTCGCCAAGCATCAGCCAGCCGACCACTGCTGTGATTGGCGGCGCCAACGCCATAATCAGCATCGCGATGCGCGCGCCGATAACAACGTAGGACTGAAATAACAGCAAATCGCCAAAAACAAAACCGACAATGCCTGACAGAGCTAACCACCCCCAACGCTCTGCCCCTGCATCAACAGGAATAAACGATCCGTTTCTGAAGAAATTGAGGAAACTATAGATTACGAAAGCCAAAACCAGTCGAATGAGATTGACTTGTAAGGAGCCCACTTTTTTGCCGGCCGATTCGAATGAAAGGCTTGTAACAGTCCAGAAAACAGCAGTCAACAAGGCGGCAATTTCGCCCAGATAGTGTGTCATTATGTTTGGAGATTAGGACGGGCGAATATAATAAACTCTGCCAATTAAAAGCATGGTATTTATAATGAAATGAGCCATAAGCTGATGCGTTCTAAACCATTTCGACACACCGCAAGCTACTGAATAAAAAGCAGATAACAATAATGCATTCAAGAGATAAGGTGTGAGACCAAAACTACCGGGGATACAAATAGTGTTGGCCAAAAATTATTCCATATCACTGAGATGTAAATCGAGGGCTTTTACCGAAATCTGGATTTCGCGGATAGAGAAAGCAAGCGAAAGAACAAGTAAAATCAGCGCTATTCCGAAGAGAACTTCAGCCCAAATTTGATAATCAATATAAATCAGGAACATGCAAAGGACACAAAGCAAAAGGCTCAGGATGCCCAGCACCTGCATGGTTTGTGTGAGCCGAAGCCGTTTTCGCAGGTTTTGAATTTGTCCGAGAAGCAATACATTCTGATTTTCTTTAAAACTTGAATGCAGGTTTCTGACCACCTGTGCATAAGCTAAAAAACGATTGGTGTAGGCCAGCAGGATAAGCGAGATGGCAGAAAATAAAAGTGCGGGGGTTGTAAGGGTTAATTGCTCCATTGCTATACAACTTTCAGGTTAAATACTTGAATAATTGAATTATTTATCCATTGCAACCCCAAACGAGAAACGCGTTCAGGATTGCAAAGAACAAATTAATTTTTTTATTTCAACAGGCCGGCCAATGTTTCGCCCAGCTTGTCGCCATGAAGGTTGCGGGCCACAATCTTTCCGGTTTTGTCAACCAGCACGTTGGCAGGAATCGAATTCACCGAATAGAGCGCTGCAGCCTCGTTTTTCCATTGCTTCAGGTCAGAAACATGGGCCCATGTTAACTTGTCGTCTTCGATGGCTTTCAGCCACTTGTCTTTGTCGCGGTCAAGAGAAACGCCCATCACACTAAACCCTTTGCCTTTATATTGTTCAAAATTGGCAACCACATTGGGATTTTCGCGGCGGCATGGGCCACACCATGATGCCCAGAAATCGATCAGTGTATATTCGTTTTTGGAATAAACATCGCTCAGTTTTACCGGGTTGCCTTCTGTATCGTTCATGGTGAAATCCGGGGCAGTTTGTCCAACAGCAACCAAAGCCAGTTTATTAACCCTATCTTTCAGCGCTATAACGGTATTCATCGAATCCAGCTTTGGATCGAGTCCTTTCAGGTAGCCATCGAGCACATCGCCTTCCATTTCATAATAAATACGGCCAAGTAAATACGGAGAAACCCATGACGCAGGGTTAGTTTTTATGTATTCCTTTTGCCGATCATCAATCTGGGCAAAAACCTGGTCAGACAATGTCATCAGGCTATCGGCCTGTGCCTTTTGTCCTTCCTTATCCTTTTCCTTCGACTGGTTGTAAAATGCCATTCCTTTTGCATCGAGTTCATCGAGCTTTGCTTGCAGGGCATTGAATTCGTTCTGAATGGCAGAGCCGGTTACTTTTGCTGAAGCCAGCGAATCAGCTTTCCCACTGACAGAAATAACTGCATTTTCGAGGAATAAAACCAATTTTTCATTTTTATTCTCAACCCCGAGATAGTATACATCCGGGTTCTT
>JAEWME010000292.1 GCA_023393265.1 Bacteroidota bacterium
TCACGTTATCTTTATGGACTAACCGCTACGCCCTTCAGAAAATACAGTGATGGCGGGCTGATCTTTATGCACTTGGGTGAGGTAATTGCAGAAATTCGGACGAACGAGCTCTCGGCTTCAAATCACCCCGAAATCATTATCCGGAATACACAACTGGATGTTCCCTTTAATGCAAGAACTGACCGGTTTGAAACTTTATCCAAAATATTTGTACATGATTCAGAAAGGAACAAGCTTATATTACGGGATGTGGTATTTGAATTGAATAAAGGAAAGAAGGTTGTTGTCTTGACTGAAAGGAAAGAGCATATTAATACTTTACAACAATATCTCAAACAATCGTTTGAAACGATAACTCTTTGTGGTGATGATTCGGAAAGCAGCAGAAACACAAAATGGAAGTTATTGAAGGCGGGTAGCTACCAGGTATTGATCACCACCGGCCAGTTTTTTGGAGAAGGATCTGATCTGCAAAATACCCAATGCCTGTTTCTGGTCTACCCTTTTTCTTTTGAGGGCAAATTGATCCAATATATGGGCAGGGTGCAACGTTCAGAAATCAGCCCAACTATTTATGATTACAGGGATATTAAAATAGATTACCTGAACCGTATGTTTCTCAAAAGGAATGTCTATTACCGGAAACTGGAAAAGCAAAGGACCCTGTTTGATCTGCCAGACGAAGCAAACGCCAATCAACCGCAGCCATTATATGAAGAAGTAACCATCGATAGAACCGTTAAGGTTAAAATAGAAGACTTGGAATTTTTATATGGCAGTCTTCAATTCCGGTATAGTATTCCGGAATATTCCGAAAAATTGATCTTTGATATTGAAAACCTGAATATCAGGCCTGAATTTGAGGTACTAAAACCTTATTTTGAAAAATTCTTTAAATCGAAAACGGTAACTGTCTTTATAACGGTGATTATCAATAAACAGAAAGCTGTCACTGCCTTGTCAGCAAGCTCATCCGATCTTGAAAAGCTGAACAGGGAAATTGTGGAAAGTGTACGGTTCCGTTTTGTGGAAAAGAACTTTTTTGGCAAAAATTTTTCTATAGAACAAAAAGGCTTAAATAAAGACCTCAGCAACGGAACAGGAAACAATATTTATGAATCATCGGAAGAATTGCTCTCAGATGTTTTGAGCAAAGGCAGCTATAGACACCAAAAACAGTTACATTATCTGGCAGAGCAGCATGAAGGCAGTGTGTTAAAGATCCGGTTTGTTTTAAGCCCTTTTGCCTTTGTTTTCTTACTTACAGGCAACGAGCAATATCATATTGTTATGGAAACGTTGGATACAGAGGAAGCCACTTACATCTGGCACTTGCCCAAAAATATTAATGCATTAAAACAAGGTATTCTGGAAATAGATAGACA
Organism: Bacteroidota bacterium; assembly: GCA_023393265.1. Classification (GTDB taxonomy): domain Bacteria; phylum Bacteroidota; class Bacteroidia; order Bacteroidales; family Prolixibacteraceae; genus Aquipluma. The sequence continues at coordinate 1,386 of JAEWME010000292.1, forward strand.
TCTGAACAAAATTCGTAATGATGGCAGGCAGGTATTTCTGGAAACAAATCCAGTCAATTTTAGTAGAATATTACACGATTATTCCGATGAACGTAAGGGATTTATTTTATGGAAAGACACATTGGAGGAAAGGCTTGTTTAGAGCGAAACCAGAAAAGACTCGAACCTTAAATTTCAATGAATATCAATGAATTAAGGAAATAATAACAGATTTGGTTATGTTTATCTAACCAAAAAAATCCTTCAAAATCAATGACTTTGAAGGATTTTTAAAATTTTGGTGCACCCAACCGGAGAAATGTCGAACTTTTTACTGGAGGATTACGATGCTGCTTTGAAATTCTTGAATACTGTGGCAAAGAAAAGGGATCTGAAAATGAAATAATAATCCTCTTTTAATAGTAATCCCAAAAATTGTTGACAGGGAGTAAGAGCCTAAAACAGAACGAATTAGCTATTATAAAATAACAGCTGAATTGTTCAGGAAAGCTTCATTAACACCAGATTTGACACCCTAGAATACAAACTCCCTGTACTTTAATATAGTACAGGGAGTTGTACAATTAGCTGATGACCTACGCGGAACTTTTCGCTGGACACTACTTGTTGCTTCGGATCCAATTTATTGTAAACTGGTAGTCATTAATACATCCTAATTATTAGTTATTTATAAACTTGATATCAAATTATTTCTTCTTGATACTCCAGCCTCCGGCCAAGCCGAAGATAAACCATGCTAAAGCAACAGTTCCCAATGCAAATATTGTATCGCCAATCATTCGCAACCATTTAAAAGTAACAATGTATGGTTGTTGCATAAATTCTGCGGAACGAGCAAACCAATAACCATGGTTTACACTAGCAACAGTCTGGGCCAATCCTACGGGGAGAATGCTGATTATAAGCATTGCAGTTAAACCTATATTAATTGCCCAAAAAGCAAATTTAATCCATCTTTCTTTCCATTCAGCATCTTTGTTTATGTCGCGAAGTACAAAAAGCATCAAGCCAATGCCCAACATACCATATACACCAAATAAAGCCGCATGTCCGTGAACTGGCGTGGTGTTCAAACCTTGCATATAATATAAAGCAATGGGGGGGTTAATAAGAAATCCGAAAATTCCAGCACCCACAAGGTTCCAAAAAGCGACCGAAATAAAACAATAGATAGGCCACTTGTATGCCTTTATCGATTCACTACTCCTGCTTACTTTAAGATTATCGTAAGCTTCGAAACCCATTAGAACCAAAGGCACAACTTCAAGGGCACTAAATGTAGCCCCGAGTGCCAAAACTGCTACAGGTGTTCCTGTAAAATACAAATGATGGAAAGTACCCAGAATACCACCGGAAAGGAAAACAATAGTTGAAAATAATACAGCAGTAGTTGCAGTGGAAGCTTTAATAATTTGTAGTCTCACGAAAAGGAAAGCAGTTACCACAGCGGCAAATACTTCAAAGAAACCTTCGACCCAAAGGTGTACAACCCACCAACGCCAGTATTCGGCGATAGCCAGGTTAGTTTGTCTGCCCCACATTAAACCAGCACCGTAAAAAGCCGCTATAGCAACGGTAGAAATAAGGAACAATATCAATAAATTCCTGCTTTCTGATTTTTGCTTTAAAGCAGGCCAGATTGCTCTACTCATAAGCAACAACCAAATTATTAAACCGACAAAAAGGAATATTTGCCAGAAACGGCCAAGGTCAACGTATTCATACCCCTGATGACCAAACCAGAAATTTTGGATGTAACCCAATTTTTGCATAATTCCCAACCATTGACCGAAAAGAGAGCCAACAACAATTACCAATAAAGCACCAAAAAGGAAGTTAACACCCAATCGTTGAAATTTAGGTTCAACACCCGAGATAGCAGGGGCGTAATAAAGACCAGTAGCCAACCAGGATGTTGCTATCCAGAAAATTGCAATTTGAATATGCCAGGTTCTGGATATTGAATACGGAAGCCACTTATCTAAAGGAATGCCGTAGAACGCCTGTCCTTCGACGGTATAATGAGCTGTAATGACACCCATAATAACCTGAACCAACAATAATGCTGATACTATCCAAAAATATTTAACTGTCGCTTTTTGCGATGGAGTTGTAACTTCGTTTTTCAGAGGAAAACTTGTTGGAAAAGACTCCTCCGGCTCTGCTCTTTTGCGGGCATAAAACCAAACCATTAATCCAATTCCGGCGAGAAGCAAAATTACACTAAACCCAGTCCAGAGCAGTAAAGAACCGGTAGGCTTGTTCGCTACAAGCTCTTCGGCTGGCCAATTATTGGTATAGGTAATTTTCTGACCCGGACGTTCGGTGACGCAAGCCCAAGAAATCCAAAAGAAGAAAGCATTGAGTACTCTCACACGTTCAGGGTCTTTCAGAGAATTTTCAGGGATACTGTATGTGTTTCTATATTTAGCTAATGCACTGTCATTTGTAAATAAACCTCCATAATATTTACTGTTGTCTGCGATTGCATCTGCCCTAAGCGTGGAAACTGAGAGAATTTTTGTTTCAGGATTATAAGTATTATTCCTTTCTTCTTTTTGCAAAGTTATCTTTAAAGCTGCTTTGCGTTCATCCGATAGTTTGTCAAAAGGCATACTGTCAGCTTTTAATGACATCTGATTCAACATAAAAACGGCTTCTTTATGAAGCCAGTCGGCACTCCAATCGGGTGCCTGGTAAGCACCATGACCCCAAACTGTGCCCAATTCCTGGCCACCCATAGACTGCCAAACGTTTTGACCATCTTTTATGTCCTGTCCCGTGAAGAGTACTGTTCCTTCTGTCGTTACTACTTTATCCGGAATCGGTGGTGCTTGATGGTAAATTTCCATGCCATAATACAAAAGTACGGCAAATGATATGGACATCACGAGAATGAAGCTAAGCCATAATCTTTTAGTTGTCATAAGCTATTATTTTAAAATTTTAGAATATGGGTGATTAATTTAAATTATCAAATTTTGTACACCTTTGTAAGGTTTTCGATACTACTGATGCAATCGGCAACAACACCGCCATACACGGGGTTCAATTCCACTTTTTTAAACTCATTTAGTAGCGATTGTTGTTCTTCTGCCGACAATGCCCGGTCAGCCATTCGAAAAAGCACATTGTTTTCTTTACCAATATGTGCTCTTAGCAGGTCGGCGTAACCTTTCATGTTCTTATAAATAGAAGGCAAAGCATTTTTATTTCCGGACTTGTATAATAGAATGTTGTCAGCTAAACCTTTTACAAAAGTTCTGCCCTCAACATGATCGCTCATCATGACGGCAATAGGGCCTTGTTGGAAAGAAAAACCTTTCTCGACCATTTTGGGGAAAAGAAGCGTTTCTTCTTTTGTATGGTGCGTTCCATCAGCAAAACTACGGATAAGGTTTACAATTGTATCGAGATGTTCAGTATTAGCTTCAGGCAATTGAGTAATGTCTTCCATAACATCAATCAATTTGAGAATATGAACATGGTCGTTTTCCAAATTTGTGGTTGCTGTTCCCATGGTGTCTTTTTTATGCCATTTAAAGTTCTAAAGATTTGGGATACAATATATTGTTTTCAAGATGAACGTGGATGTGCAAGTCGTCCTCGAATTGTTCCAACAGTTTTAAAGATACTTTGTATGTACTGCAAGCATCCTCGGGTATTGTATAATTATTTGTCAATTCATTTATTTTGTCCATTGCACCACCTGCAAACTCGTGTTCACTGCTCATACGGGTAATTTCTGACGCTATTGTTCTTTTAGCTTTCAATGAGCTTGTGTGCAAGGCTTCTTTGATTGCCGGAAATAGAACTTCTTCTTCTTTTTGAAGGTGTTGCAAGAGTTCAGTATTAATCTTTCCAAACAAATCTGCAACCGTAACAAGTTCCGGATGATTTGCACCATGAACCGTTGCTATCTTTTGCGTATAAAAAACCAGTTCGGGCAACGTTTTTAATACATATTTATGATGAGTATTCACTATGTAGTCAGACAGAAAGCCTAATTCCCAGTCCTTAAAGTTTTGTGAAGGATTACTGGAAGTCTGTTTTAAAACTTGTAACTCGTTTATTATATCCGTAATATTTAAAGATTTTTCAGCACAAGCTTCTTCCAAGGATTTTTTACCACCACAACAGAAATCAATACCTTTTTCTTTAAAAAGAGAAGCTGTTCTGAAGTCTTCCACCACAATCTCTCCTAAAGATAGTTGAATGTAATTATTTTGTTTCATAATCGTAGAATTAAGAATATAGGATCCAAAAGTACACTATTTGCACTAAAAGACAAAAAGGTCTTTTAGTTATTTTTAGTATTTTTTGTATTTTTGATGGCAAAAAGCACAAGGAAAATATGTTTAACAAAGAGACAGAATATGCACTAAGGGGTTTGGTTTATATCCAATTGCAAAATATTAAAGGTCGCAGACCAGGTATTGCTGAGATTGCAAAGGAAATCGAAGCACCTCAATTTTTTACAGCAAAAATATTACATCGCATGGTCAAACATGGTTTTGTGCAATCTTTAAAAGGCAAAGGGGGAGGGTTTTATTTTGACAAGTATAAAGAAGACATACCAATTCAAGAATTAATAAATGTCACAGAAGGTAGTAAGGTACTTACGGGCTGCGGTTTTGGACTTAAACATTGCGATGCAAACAACCCTTGTCCGCTACATGAGCAATATGCACCCATACGCGAAGCAATTAACAAACTTGTTTTGACTGAAACCATTCAATCGTTGGCGAAGAAGTCTATAGGTTAAATCGATTTCATTTTGATTTGATAACTGTGGCTTCATGTCCCTCTTCTATTCCTGCGAAACCTATTTTTCCATCAAGGGCTTGCTGAAGGGCTTGATGCTGCAATTCGAAAAGGAAGGGGTCAAATACCCTGGTTCCGAAGTCGATAAATTGAAAACTCCTGACAGATTCGGCAGAAGATATCCACGTTCGATCTTTCCCTGATCTTCTATTCTTTCACCAATTGTGATTTAATAAAAGGTATTCTTGGGGCCAGAAAATATCCTGTTAGACTTGCAAGTAAAATGGGTGTAAAATATCCAAAGCCAGTCAATGTTACCAATAAAATTGCCGTACTCATTGGAGTCCTGGTTACACACGAATTGATTGCTGCCATGCAGCATACTATAGCAAGAGGCTGGTTAATTGAAGGAAAATAAAAATGAAGAATCAAACCTAAAGTTGTGCCGACAAAAAATAGTGGAATAATGAATCCTCCTCTCCAGCCAGACGTAACCGTAACCGAAATGGCAATTATTTTAAAAATCAAAATGGCAATCAACAGATTAATTGAAGAGGATCCACTTAAAAGTTCATTGATCTGATGGTGTCCGAAGTATCTGGTTAGTGGGTAATGGTAGGCTATTGTTCCAAGTATAAGACCACCAACCAATGTGCTGATGTAAATTGGCATATGTAGTTTTTCAAAAAAAGCCTTCATCATTTTAGTACAATATATAAATCCCCAACCTACAATTGTTGCAACAATAGCAAAGGTCACAGCATAAACAAAATCAAATGCACCATTATATTGATAAGCAGGCAGTTTCCATACAGGGGCAAGTCCGGTGTGAATGATTATAACAAAAACGATGAAACTAATACAGCTTGCTACCAAAGCAGGAATAATCGCTTTGTAATATTCAACCGCATGTTTATGGTGAAGTATTTCGAGAGAAAACAAACTTCCACCCAATGGAGCGCCAAATAATGCAGTAAACCCTGAAGCCATTCCCGCAATTGTTAAGGACCTCAATTCTTCGCCTTTTATCCGGAATATTTTACCAATCCAACTTCCCATTGATCCGGTTACCTGCACCATCGGGGCTTCCGGTCCAAGGCTACCCCCTGATGACACGCAAAGTAAAGACGACAGAATCATCGAAGGATTGTTTCGTGGGTCCAGTTTCCCTTTGTTAAAACGGATATTATTTACCACCAGGTTTATCTCCCCCGGATCACCTATGAAGTGAATCACCAAACCTGCCAGGAATCCGGAAATGGCCATTGTCGGAATTACCTGCCAACCACGCAGTAAGGCCATTTTGTCCGTTAAAAATTCCAGGATGATCCAGTAACCACCCGTGATTAGCCCTCCAATTAAACCCAGCAGAACCCACAACAAAAATATTCGACTGAAAACAAATGGATTGAACCTTACCGGCTGATCCAAGAGATTGAGGAATTTTATAAGCTTTCTTTTTCGTTTGATGTGCATTCCGCTAAATCTGTTTTTGTTTTACCATATATTTATCCCCAATAACAATAATATAATGATCACCGCCGGAAGTGTCAGGAAAAGCAAGCCCAAGCCTGCGTGTTTTTACCTGTTTCAATGTTGGGTAGCCAATGATTGGCAGTTTCCTTCCAATGTTGGTACATTCAACCAAAACAAAGTAATTATTGAAACATCCGGGATATTTTTCACGATTACTTAATTGAAAGGATATAGTCAACAATTGTGTCTAATTCATCAGGCGGTAAAGCTTTTGTAATAGCAATTTGTGGTTGCATCACACTAGCCTGAGACGGATCTACAATGGCTTTGCCTTCTCCTTTCAAAAACGCAGTTAAACCCGCTTTGTTTCCTGAATAAGCGGCTGCAATATCTTTTACAGCCGGGCCAACCAGTTTTGTATTCAATTGGTGACAAACCACGCACCCTTTCTCAGAATACAATTTCTGTCCGGCGCTGGCAACTGCTTCTGTGGGTTTAACGCCTTTTCCCGCTGTTTCAGAGGTCGCACTTTTTTCAGTTGTTGTACTTGTGCTCTTTTCTTTGTTTGGCGAGCTGCACGACACGCTCAATAGAAACACAAAACTTGCGCCTATAAATGTTAATTTTCCCATTCTGATGTTTTTCATTTTTATTCCCTTTCTAATCTAAACGTCTTAAGAAGATCCGTTAAAAACTAATATCTTCCTACTTTCCGTGGTTATCCGGTTTTTTATTGTCCCACGATAGGAGTTTCCGGCTGCCGGTTAAACTTCGGATATGTGTAACATCCTGCATCATCTCCAGGACTCCTCTATATTTGCCCTGGTCGTCGCGCACGGCACTGTATATGATATAAATAAATTTGCCGTTTTTTTCGATCCAGAATTCAGCTTCATCCTGTTCACCGTTTCTGAAAGCATTTATAATCGCTTCGACCTTATCCACACTATCCCTTGGATGGCAGTTTTGAACCATGCGTCCAATTACCCCCGCGCTACGTGGGAAAACCCGATGTTCGGTATCGGTATAAAACTTTACAACATCGTTTTCATCAACATACGAGAGATCAACTTTCATGTGTTTATAAATCAGGTTAATCTGATCCAGAGTCAATTTGCCGATGCTAACGTCCATCTCTTCGTCTTTTGGGCGAGAACCTGCCAATCCATATTTTTCGAGTACTACTTTTAAATCATTAAGCAGATTACCTGTGCTTCCGCCTGATTTTTCATCCAATTTGACGTTCTCTTGCTTTTCGGAACCATTAAATGCCGGCGGATTGTCAATCAAACAATACCCGATTTCATCATCGCTGATGCGCATTTCAGTAAAATCGGCGATATTCAGGAGCTTTAATGAAGTGGGGTAAAGTATGTCGCTTTCTTTTTGCAGAATATCGCGAACCAAATGGATGACGTTGGGCTGTGCTCTTAAAAACGCATTTTCGTCGTCTGCCTGTAAGAGTTCATAAGCATCCCTAATCGCATCTCTCACCCTGTCGTCAAAAGTCCACATAATTTTTGAAGGGCGATCGAAGCCTTTACGTTCGAGCGCCGAGAAGAGCTGATGTTGTTTACGGCTGAAATGGGTGTTAATCCGGCTTAATTTTGAGTAAAGTTCAAGCCACTCGTTTTTAATGAATTTTCCTTTCAGTTTTTGTTCCATCACGAGCAACAACTTGTTCAGCGCTGCTGATTCCTCGGCATAAGTCTGGATAGGATGGCCTTTAGGAAGACCCAGTTCTCCGACGACTAAAACATCCTTGAAAACATCTAAAATATCATCCATGCCCTCGGCCATTATTTCATCGTTTATTCCGGCGTTGAACATGTGTTGCTCACCATAGGCAAATTCTTCAGCGGTAATGTA
>JAEWME010000334.1 GCA_023393265.1 Bacteroidota bacterium
TCTCCGCGAAAAGGGTATTGCTTAAGCGATGGAGGGAAATGTACAGTATCAAAAAATTCACCGTGATCATCCGTAAACGTTCCAAAGTGCATGATCTCATTGCGTGAAGTTCTAACATATTTGATTGCAACCAGCCGTCCCAGCATTTTGACCTTTCTTCCCACGTTTTCCATCATATCTTTTGCGAAAATTTCTCCTCGGAATTTAGTTTCAAGCATATCAAACGGACTGAGCGTAACGGGGAATCCCAAAAGCTCAATTTCGTCATAAGCCTCAGCCAGAGGGACACTTTTGAATTGCGGCAACTGGTATTTTCGTTCCTGATGAGAAAACATCGGGCGGGTTTGTATTACCGGAACTACACGATTAATGAGCAGGTGTGCTTCCCAAAGCAATTCTGCTTTTGTTTTTCCACAAAAGCGAAAAGCACCAAGACGAATGAGCAAGAGAAGTTGCTCTTTAGAAATATTGACCCGTTCAATGAAATCTGCCAACGAACTAAAAATACCGTTTTTGTTTCGTTCTCCAATTATCTGAAAAATGGTCTCCTGATTGATATTTTGGATATGGACGAATCCGATATAAATCGTTTTGTCCATGATCCTGGTTTCTCCGCGGCTGAAATTCACACAGGGTAGTTCAATGTTGGCACCCAGCCGTTTTGCCTCATTAAAATATACCCAGGTGCGATAAAACCCACCAAAATTATTAATCACAGCAGTTTGAAATTCAAGCGGGTAATGAGCTTTTAAATAAAGACTTTGAAAGCTCTCTACTGCATAAGATGCTGAATGCGCTTTCGAAAATGAGTACCCGGCAAACGATTTTATCTGCCTCCATACTTCCTGACTAACTGAATCATTGTAGCCAAAACGCTTGCAATTACTGAAATATTTATCCTCAATTCTCTGAAATTCATCCCTCGACCTCGATTTTCCACTCATTCCCCTGCGTAATACATCTGCTTCATCTAAATCGAGTCCGGCAAAATGATGCGCCACTTTTATAACATCTTCCTGATAAACCATCACTCCGAAAGTTTCTTCAAGCTGCTCTCTTATTTTCTCATGCAAATATTTGATCTTATATGGATTGTGAAACCGCTGAATGTACTGTTTCATCATACCCGACTGAGCGACCCCAGGCCGTATGATAGAACTGGCTGCTACCAGCGACAGGTAATTGTCGCAATGAAGCTTGGTGAGTAATCCGCGCATAGCCGGACTTTCGATATAAAAACAACCATTTGTTTCGGCGGTACGAAGCTGAAACTTCACCTGTTCGTCCTGAAAAAAATGTTCGACCTGGTGAACATCAACATTTACACCACGATTCTGCTGAATTATTTCAACTGCTTCTTTAATGTGTCCGATACCCCGCTGACTAAGAATATCCAGTTTTTCAAATTTCAGATCCTCTGCCACATACATATCCCATTGAGTCGTTTGAAATCCTTTGGGTGGTAAATCCAGCGCCGTATAATAAGTAATGGGCTCTTCAGAAATAAGGATTCCACCGGCATGAATACTGCGATTATTTGGAAAATCAATCATTTCGGATCCGAGTACATTAATGATATCCGCAATTTTGTTTTGATTTCGAACATCGTCAGGAGTATCTATCAATATGTCAATTTCTTCCTTTGGGAGACCAAAAACTTTGCCCAACTCCCGAATGATTGACCGATCTTTAAACGTTGTGGTAGAACCCAATAAAGCCACATGATCGCGACCATAGCGATTGAAAATATATTCCTGAATATGCTCACGGTCGCGCCAGGAATAATCAATATCAAAATCAGGCGGGACACTTCGCTTAGGATTTAGAAATCGTTCAAAATAAAGATCAAGCTTTATCGGATCAACATCGGTTATTTTAAGGCAGTAAGCCACAATACTGTTGGCTCCGCTTCCTCGCCCAACATGATAAAATCCGCAAGACATTCCATAGCGAACAATATCCCAGGCTATCAGGAAATAGGAAGAAAAGCCCATTGAATGGATAATTTCAAGTTCGTGTAAAACCCTTGCTTTGGCTTCATGATTCTCTTTTCCATAACGGTAGTTCATTCCTTCGAATGCAAGTTTTTCAAGCAATCGCTTATCCTCGCCGACTGATTGTGTAAATGTTTTCTTGTTTTTTGGCAATGTGAGATTAAACTCAATGCTGCAACTATTAAGTACCCGTTGTGTGTTAGCCACTATCTCCGGATAATTTCCGAACTGGTTCTGTAATTCCAGATGATCCATTTTTTCTGTTTCATCAGCATACTGATCTTTACTTAATTTGCTAATCAAAGTATTGTGCTCAATGGCCCGTAAAGCTTTATGAAGAAACATGCCTGTTTGATCATGGAAAGTTACAGGTTGCCAAACAACGAGTTTCTCGGGGTAATTAAAATAAGGAGATGTAATGAGTTTATTAAGATGTCGGCTTCTTATACCAGTGAACTCATTTTCTTTCAATTCAGAAACCAGCTTTTTTTCCCATGGATAAATAACATATACGTTTTTAAAAGAAGGTGCATCATTCGGATATTTCTTATGCCTCAGGTTGTGTTCTGTTTGCCAGTCGTTTAATTCTTTTAATCCTTCTCTGTTCCGAGCAAGCGCAAAATAGAGTAACTCGTCGTCGTTCCGGAATTCGCAGCCAGTAATAGGTTTTATCCCTTTTTTTTGCGCCTCAATCACAAACTCAGGAATCCCCATCGTTGTGTTGATATCGGTTAAAGCCAATGATTTTAGGCAGTTTTTTATGGCGATCTCCAAAAGTCGTTCAATGCTAAATGTCCCGTAATGAAGACTGTAATAGGAGTGACAATTGAGATACATACTTGATTATTATCTTTCTAAAAGCTGATTTTGTAAGAAATCCCTTTTATTTTGCTTTAAATTCAATATAGCAGGCTCCTGAGGCAAAGAACTGTAAACTATAACTTTATCACTTTTTTCTACTCCGGAAGCCCGATGAATAGCGTCGGAGCCATATCTCAATCTTATCTTGTCCATCGATAGGTAGAGTTTTATCATTTTCTCGTTGTTGTCGAATAGATCGAGTTGCTGAACACCACCGACAAGTCCACCGAATTTTACACCAATGAGACGAATCAGCATTCTGCGCTCATATAACCGACGGAAAAGGTCGAGTGCGGTATCCATCAATACATGGTCGAACGAAGTGTATGCAATTTGCTTTTGCAGGGTATGGGTGTCGAAGTTGGAGTAGCGTATTTTTACTGTTACGACCGATGTCAGCTTCTGCTTTTTACGCAGTTTGAAAGCAATTTTCTCCACCATGCTAATAAGTAAACGTTCCAGCATGTGCACATCAATGGTATCGGTCTCAAATGTTCGTTCTGTACTGATTGACTTTTCTTCAGAATAACGCACAACAGGCGAAAGATCAATGCCATTGGCTTTTCTCCAAATATCGATTCCCTGTTTTCCAAATGCTCCCTGAAGCATTTCAGGAGGAATAATACTGAGTGTTTGTATCGTAAAGACACCCATTGAATGCAGCATTTGCCGGGTTTTGTCGCCAACCCCCGGAATTTTTTTTACTGGCAACGGATTCAAAAAAGGCTGTACGAGATCACGGGGAACTTGCCTTTCCCCGTTAGGCTTGGCTTCGCCGGTAGCAATCTTTGATACTGTTTTATTAATCGACAAACCGAAAGAAATGGGTAACCCAGTTTCCCTAATAATTCGGGACCGCAGTTCATGAGTCCATTTATACGAACCAATAAAACGGTCCATTCCTGAAATATCCAGGTAGTGTTCATCAATTGACGCCTTTTCATATAACGGCGCACTTTCAGAAATAATCTCGGTTACTTCTCTTGATCGCCTGGTATATTCATCCATGTCGCCGCGGATAACAATGGCATCACGACACAGGTTGAGCGCCATTCGCATCGGCATGGCCGAATGAACACCGAATTTGCGCGCTTCGTAGCTGCAACTGGCCACGACGCCGCGATCGGAAAGACCACCAATAATAACTGGTTTACCCACCAAGTCAGAGTTTCGCAACCGTTCAACCGACACAAAAAAAGTATCCAGATCGAAGTGCACAATTGTATTGTTTTGAAAATTCATCGCATTTATTCCTTCCGCCATTTTCTAATTTCTTCTATCCGAATTGCAGCCAAACATTAAAAATTTTACCTATCTGTTTTGATAGCAAAACTAAAGTGGTATATTTGATTGAATTTTAATCAAATATTTTGATTTTAATTTAATTATTCAATTTTAAATCTCCAAATATGTATTTCGATTCGAATATTAAATTTTTGAGAAACAGGAAGAAACTCACTCAGGATCAGTTGTCTTCGGCACTTGAAATCAAACGGTCTACTTTGAATAATTACGAAAACGGCATTTCGGGGCCAAGTATCCAATCGCTGGTTTTACTGTCAGATTATTTTCATATTGCTATCGACACACTTTTGCGGGTTGATTTGGCAAAACTGAGGGAAAGCCAGCTCTACGAACTGGAACACGGACAGGATGTTTTTCTGAAAGGCAGCAACATCCGCATATTGGCAACTACCATCGACCGGCAAAATCAGGAAAACATAGAGTTGGTTTCAGAAAAAGCAAAAGCGGGCTACACAAACGGTTTTGCCGATCCGGTGTACATTTCGGAATTACCGGTTTTCCAGTTGCCGTTCCTGTCTGCCGATCGAAAATACCGTACTTTCCAGATTAGCGGCGATTCGATGTTGCCCATTCCCGACGGTGCCTGGGTGACCGGCGAATTTATTCAGGACTGGAACACAATTAAAGACGGTCAGTTGCATGTGGTGCTGACATTAAACGAAGGCTTGGTTTTTAAACAGCTTAAAAATGAACTGAATGATCGCGGTTGTTTTCAGTTGATTTCGCTGAATAAAGAATACGCTCCTTACGAATTGGCGGCAACTGAAATTCGGGAAATATGGAGATTTGTACATTACATCAGCAAAGAAGTGACCGAGCCACAGTTGACCGATAACCAGATCGAAATGCAACTAAAAATACTAACCAGTGAGATTCAGGCGTTAAAGATGCGCATGGATGTAAAAAGTTAAAGTGGGCAGTTGTTGTTTGAGGACGGAAATTTGACAGTTTAACCATTAACAATATCAAACATTTCTGTCAACTATGCTGACTGAATTTTAGACACTCCGCACTTTATTTTTACCTTTGTGCATCAAAGTCTGACGGTTATGCCATTCATTCAGCTCGAAAAGTGTACGCGGTGTTTAAAATGTGAGAAAGATTGTCCTGTTAATGCGATCAACATTGCAACCGGCGAAATATCCAAAGCATGTATTCAATGCGGGCATTGCGTTGCTATTTGTCCTGAAATGGCTGTAAGACCTGATTTTGGTGATGTTTTTCTGCTCCAGCCTCACGAAATCAACTCCAAAGATTTCAGAAATTTATCCGCAGGTATCCGCTCGCATCGCAGCTTCCTGAGAAAGGATGTGCAGGATGCTGTTTTACTTCAGTTGATTGATAACATGAAACATTATCCTTCTGCAAGTAATACCCGGCCTTTGCAGGTCACCATTGTGCGGTCGAAAGAAAAAGTTAAATTATTGAATGACATGACAGTGGATGAGTTAATCAGGAAATTCAGCCTGCTAACATCTCCATGGATTAGTCCATTGATAAAAGTTTTTATGCCTTCGCTAAACTTAAAAAGAATCAGAAGATATAAAGACTCGTTTATTGCCCGGAAACAAGTTGATGAGTCACAGATTTGCTATCATGCACCAGCAGTAATGCTTTTCCATGGTGAAGTTAATAAGGCTGGTATGGCAGAAGCCGATGCCAATATTTGGGCAACATATACTTCGATATACGCTAATACCCTGGGATTGGCCACTTGCTTCAATGGATTTATTGTAAGAGCGATGGTCAAAAACAGCAAGCTGAATCCACACTTTAAAGTTCCTGCCACGCATAAGGTTTATGCGGCTTTGCTGATTGGTTATCCGAAAGTGAAATACCGAAACGAGGCATCGCGCCCAAGCCCGGTGGTTGTACTGCTTTAGCTAATTGAAGACTAATTAATTATCAGCTTAATGCCATTGCAACCGAAACACCAATAAAAGTTCCGATCACATATCCCAGTATTCCAACTAATATTCCTGGTGTAATAAGTTTCTTTTGTCCCAACGACGCAGCCATTGGTGCTGCAACCGAAGGCCCCATGATGTTGGCAGCAGAAGAAACAATTACTTCGTAGACATCAAGCTTAAACAAACGTGCCAATGTTATCAGGAAAAGCAAGTGAAAAAATATAATGATGAGGTAAAATCCCAAAACCGCGGGCCCCACATGGAGCATATCTGTTAAATTGGTCGAGGCCCCGACGACCGCCAGAAAAACATACATCAACCATAAGCCAAGGGAAAAAGCTGTATCTTCCAGTTTCTTTAAATTTTTTGGGAACAGGTTCGCCATTATAACTGCCAGAATCGTAATAACAAGAATGCTCATGCTCATTCTTGTTGCGTAGATTTTTTGAATCATATCCGAAATAAAACTTCCTGCTGCGGCAACCAAGGCAGCTATTAGTAGCGAAAGTGCAATTCGCTCCATTGTTATCGGAAATTTTTCGTCTCCTGAATTTTCTTCTGCTTCTTTCATATTCTCTTCTTTTGGCTTCATGAAGAAACGTGCCAGAAATTTCACTGAAGGAACAGCAAAAAGTAGCAATACGTAGGCATTTGCAGCAAAATTATCAACAGCAATGGTAGCCGAAAAGAGTGGGTGAGTGCTGAAATTCAGAATTTCTCCTGTTGCAATAAAGTTCATGCTTCCACCAATGAGCGTTGCAGCAATGACGCCTGCGGTGTTCCCCGAATCAGCACCAAGATCAATCAAATAGAATGCAATGAAACTACCAAGAACAACACCAACTGCTCCTATTAAAAAAGCAACTAGCAACTTTTCGCCTTCCCTGATAATCCTGGTGATATTCGAACCCATCAACATCAATGGTATTGAAATCGGCACGAAATAACTGAAGACCAAGTCGTATATGCCAACCTTAATATTTGGATTTGAGGCAACAGGGACGACTCCTGACATCGATAACAGCGACATGACAATCATGGTTACTAAAATTCCGGAAACCTGTCCCAGCCATTTTTTATGTTCTGACCAGATACCCAATGCAGCTGCACCTAGTATCATGGCAAGTAGCACCAAATTATTTTCAGGAGATATCATTGACATTTCAGCGAATTTTGCTTGCTAAGTTAACTTTTACAGACAAAATGAAGCCATAATTTCGGGACGAACCATCCCTTTTCCGAAAACTTTAAAAGCTACTTAATTTTTCACTGCCAGTGAAATATATCACCGTGCCGGAAGGGAAGGCGGAAAATACCCATTGACTTAGGTACAGTGGTTCCTTAACTTTGTTTGATGAAATTGACCATCAAATAAATAGGATAAAAATATCTTAAATGCAATTCATGAAAAATTATATCGAAGAAAAGCAAAAGATGCTAAAAAAATGGGCGAATCTTATATTTGCCTTTATTGCGCTTGCCTCATTATTCGTGTCGCTGATACTGATATGGCTAAACAGTTAATATAGCGATTTACCTAATGAACATGATTAAGAAATGTAAAAAAATATGGGCCCAGACTACCTCCAAATCTGGGATTAATTTCGAAGATTAATGGTTTTTTGTTTCTCACCTTATAGTTAAAGCAACAGAGTCCATTAAAATCTATAGCCTTCAGAATATTCGCAAATAGTTCAAGATAAGGACAATGTTCTATCTTCAGGTAAACTTGCTTTACCTGACCTTTAATTGGCATTTCGCTATCAAATACATATTTAATATTTAGCGAATATGTTATTTTCCCGTTTATAAACAAGATGTGTGTTGCGTATTCCGAATTACCCAGTACCAGTTCCTGCGTAAAATAGTCCTCATCATCAAGCAATTCTTTGTACTTGGCTTCATCTTGAGAATCATGAATAATGTGTGTGTTTACCCCCCAAACATCGACTCTCTTTTTGACCATGTATGGGAATTTGTGTTTTCCTCCCATCTTTGGGATATATTGAGAAAAACCCATTTCAACCATCGATTCATTAAATACAAATTTATCGTCACAAAGTAAAATGCTCTTTGTTGTTGGAATTGGAATTGGATTGGTCGAAATTTTATAAGGAAAGTCATTTAAGTGAATTAAGTCAGAAATTGTTAACGGTACGACTAGGTCAAAATTCGAAATATTATCGGGTGTTAGTTCCTCAAAAGCAATTTTATATTTTGAAAACTTTAGTCCTTCCTCAATAATTGGTTGCCAATCTTCTTTTCTTGAAAATAAAATACTGATTGGAGACTTGCGGTGTAAACGAAATTGAGTGCGTTTTAAATAGAGGAATGTGTTGTTTATAACCCGGGCATGAAGTTTTTTAACTCCAAGAAATCTTACACTCATAATCTTCCCTCCTGACAAAATGTTCGTTAGAAATTTCAATTTAACCCAGAAGACACAAAGGATTACTACTTTATTGTAAATCCTTAATGTGTAATCCTTACGAATTACATAAAGGAAAAAACAAGCATCTGAATCAGTTGTTCAATAAATTAAAGAAATTATCAAACAAAGTTTATTTTAAGGGAAAATGGTTTTACTTACCGAT
>JAEWME010000312.1 GCA_023393265.1 Bacteroidota bacterium
CAGTTAATCAGCCCGAAGAAGATAAAACCGTTATACGGAATTCCTTCTTTCCTGAGACCGTCAACTGTCGGCCTGATAATCCGGTCTTCAACCTTTTGCATAAATACGTCGTCGGCAAACGGAACCGGCGAAATAGCCCCCATCCCGCCTGTATTCAAGCCTGTATCGCCCTCACCAATCCGTTTGTAATCCTTTGCCACAGGCAAAATCTTGTAATCTTTGCCATCGGTAATGGCGAAAACGGAGCATTCAATGCCACTCAGAAACTCTTCAATAACAACTTTTTTGCTGGCATCGCCAAACTGCCCGTCGAGCATTTCGCGCAGGCTGGTTTCTGCTTCAGTCAAATTATCGATGATGAGCACCCCTTTTCCTGCGGCCAAACCATCAGCTTTCAGCACATACGGCGATTTCATCGTCTTCAGGAAATTGATTCCCTGAGAAAGTGTTTTGGCAGTTACCGACATATATTTGGCCGTTGGAACCTGGTTGCGAACCATGAATTCCTTGGCGAAATCCTTGCTTCCTTCCAATGCAGCACCCAGCCTGGCCGGACCAACAAAAAGTATATTTTTCAACTGTTCATCGCTATTGAAATAATCGTGTAAACCTTCGCAAAGCGGTACTTCGGGACCAACAAGCACCAAATCTACTCCGTTTTCCAGAACAGCTTTTTTCAGGCCGGTGAAATCGGACACTCCAATTGGGAGATTGACTCCCAGTTCGGATGTTCCGGCATTTCCGGGTGCAATAAACAGCTTTTTCAAACGCGGCGACTGGCTTATCTTCCATGCCATCGCATGTTCTCTTCCGCCCGAACCAACAATTAAAACATTCATTTGCAAAAGTTTTTCTTTTCTCAATCAAAAAATTGTCCTGATCGCGGACAATCGCACTTTATAAAATTCAGACAGGCAGCAAAAATTACTGCCTGTTTATCTTTTATCTCCTGAATGGTATCGCCTCAAACCGATAACCTTGCTCTTTCAGCCAGGCGATGGATCGCGGCAACGCTTCTTTCAGATTTCTTTCAGCTTTCAGCGAATCATGAAACGTGATGATGGAACCCGGCCTCACAAAATCGGTAACATTCCTGAAAACCTCTTCAGGAGAAAGGCGCGCATCATAATCACACGAAATGACGTCCCACATCACGATCCGGTATTCCTTTTTCAGGTGCCGGTACTGCGAAAGTTTCATCAGCCCATGCGGCGGCCGAAACAATCCGGAATGCACATATTTTGCGGCGTTCCTGATGTTGGCAAAATACTCCTGATTGGAATATTTTATTCCCTGCCAGTGATTAAAAGTATGATTTCCAACCGAGTGCCCATCGTCTAAAACTGATTGATAAACCCAGGGATATTTCATCACATTTTCACCCACGCAAAAGAAAGTTGCTAAAATTCCCTCATCGCGCAACAACTTCAGAACCCACGGAGTAACTTCGGGAATTGGTCCGTCGTCAAATGTGAGGTAAACGACCCGTTCGTCCTTACTCATCCGCCAAAGCGCCTCTCCGTAAAACGAAGTGACCAGTCGCGGCAGGCGAACCCGTGGGTCGAAACGTTTCATTATTTAAAAGAACTGTACCTATCGAGGTATTTGTTGAATGTTGAGGAAACATCCTTCAACATTTCCTGCTGATCGTATTTGGCACAAATCAATGTGATCTCACGCATGAAATAGAGGCACCGCTGAATCTCCTCGTCAACAGAATTTCTCATCGGTCTGTCGAGCGTATAGTAAAAATCCAGCTTTTCCTTATAATTCGTCATGATCGTATTGATCATCTGCTTTCCCTTTTCAATTTTTCCAGCCTTGAGGTAAGTTTCGCCCATCATCATGGCAAAGTAGCTGTATGGAACCAAACGGTCGGGAATGAGTTCTGCGCACTTATCGAGTACCTTTTCGGCCTTATCGTTCTGACCTTCTTCGACACATGCTTCCGCCAGGCGATCGAACGTACTTCGGATATTCATCATCATCCGGCTGTTGTTCTCGTCAATATACACCTTCGGGTCATTCATGTTACCCCATTTGAAGTTATTCATTAAGTTGTCGTACATGCGGGTGGTATTGACCGAACCGAATGCAAGACCGCTGCCATCAGATTTTGTTTTAATTGGCACAAACCTATAAGCGAAACCTTCGTGCTGAAAATAATCCTGAAGATTCATGTATTTGTCGCGACCAATGGTGATGGCAAAATAAATTGGCCGTTTCCAGTTGTTGGTGGCAATCATATCCAGAATCATCAGTTCGTCTTTGGTGAGGTAATGTTTATTACCAAGATCAATCTGAATGGTGTCGACAATTTTATCGTAATCTTTCGGATCCACAACTTTATTCTTTATCACAGCTTCTTTGTCGACGACATAGAACAGTTTCTTTGTCGGGATATATGAAGCATTGTCAGCCTGTTCGAGCTTCGTTCTTGGGTTGTCGTCCTTCACAAAGTCGAGCGCCTTTTTCAGTTCAATGGAAGTTTTAACACGAGGGTCTTCCACCAGGTAAACCACATCGCTTTTCCCCTGAACATATTGATCGTGTGTGAAACTTATTGGCAGCGGATCCGATTCGTAAGCTTTGCTCTTCATCTGGTCGATATACCAGTCGGTTTGCAGATAACTCAGGTTACAAACCCTGACATCGGTTCTCACACCCTCTACTTCCTGATTGTACCAAAGCGGGAACGTATCGTTATCGCCATTGGTAAATATAACCCCGTCGGGCTGGCAAGTCTTTAAATAGTTAGCTCCAAAGTCACGACAGGTGTACCTTCCCGAACGATCGTGATCGTCCCAGTTTTGCGCACCCATAATTACCGGTACCGCTAAAAGCGAGGCAACAGCAGCAACAGTAGCCCCGGTCTTTTCAGGCATAAATCTTTTCAGAAACTCATATACACCTAAGACACCAATTCCAATCCAGATGGTAAAAGCGTAAAACGAACCTGCATACGCATAGTCACGTTCACGGGGCTGCAATGGCGATTGATTCAGGTAGAGCACGATGGCCAACCCAGTCATGAAGAACAAGAGGAAGACAGTCCAGAGATCGCGACGGCCTTGGATGCTGTGGTTGTACATGAAAATAATACCGATCAAACCCAGAATCAACGGTAACATATAATAGGCGTTGCGCCCACGATTCGTTTTAAATTCGTGCGGAATCTTGCTCTGATCTCCCAACCGGTGCGAATCAATGAAATTAATACCGGTTATCCAGTTGCCGTTGGTTATTTCGCCCTGACCCTGAATGTCATTTTGCCTTCCGGAGAAATTCCACATAAAATAACGGAAGTACATATATCCCACCTGATACCTAAAGAAGTAGGTCAGGTTTTCACCAAAAGTCGGGATTTGTATGGTTTTGTTTTCGCCGTCGGCGTCAGTAACCTGAACATTCCGGCCCCTGATTCCGCCCCATTGTTTGTAGGCTTCCACGTGGCTGGGTTCGCGGCTGTACATACGTGGAAAGACCGTGCATAAATCAGAGTTGTAAACAGGTTTCTGGCGCATATCCGCTACCACGTATTTACCATCTTTCCTGATATAGTATGGTTTGTCTTCTTCATATTTTTCCAGCGGGGTATTGTAGTACTGTCCATACGCCAGCGGACGGTCGCCATACTGTTCACGGTTTAGGTAACCCAACAGGGCATAAACATTATCCGGGCTATTCTGGTCCATGGGTGGATTAGCCGAAGAGCGGATCACGATCATTGCGAACGATGAATACCCGATAAGAATCACGATAAGGCTGATCAAAACGGTGTTCCACAAAACGAGCTTTTTACGGATTGTGAAAAGAATACCGTAGATGATGGCGCCTACCAAAGCAAAAGCATAAATAATGGCCCCGGTATTAAATGGCAAACCAAAACCGTTTACAAACATCAGTTCGAACCAGAAAGCAACTGTAACGACCCCGGGAATAATCACATACATGATGATGCCCAGTAACAGAATCGAAAGTAACAAGCTGATGATAATTCCTTTCCGGGTGACCGTCGTATATTTTCTGTAATAATAAACAAATACAATGGCAGGAATGGCCAGCAGGTTCAACAGGTGAACACCAATCGAAAGTCCCATCAGATAGGCAATCAGGATAATCCAGCGATTGGCATGAGGCTCATCAGCCTGATCTTCCCACTTCAGGATAGCCCAGAAAACTGCAGCCGTAAAAAGCGACGACGAAGCATAAACCTCACCTTCGACAGCCGAAAACCAGAATGTATCTGAAAAAGTGTAGGCCAAAGCTCCAACAACACCGCTACCCAAAATGGCAATCATCTGAGCCATGGTGTATTCACCTTCAGGCTTAACCAGCTTTTTGGCTAAATGAGTGATACTCCAGAAAAGAAATAGAATTGTAAATGCACTGGCCAGCGCCGACATCGAGTTGATCATCACTGCAGCATTGTGTGCGCTGCCGCCAAGAATGGTGGAGAACTTGCCGAGAATCATGAAAAACGGGGCTCCAGGTGGGTGTCCAACTTCTAATTTATAGGAAGTTGTTATAAACTCACCGCAATCCCAGAAACTGGCGGTTGGTTCAATGGTTAGCAAATAGGTTACAGCAGCTACCAGAAATGTTAACCATCCAACGATATTGTTCAGTTGTTTAAAGTTTTTCATTATAAGCGCATTTTAACGCTTGCGAAGATAGCACAATCTTTCAAAACAGGATAAATGAGTTTTGATTTTTATTAGTTTTTAACGTTATACTGAAAGCTTTTACCAACAAGCAGTTGCACGCATTTTTGAGAAACAAAAAAGCCCTCCGGATTCGGAAGGCTCTTTAATATAAATCGTGCAAAATCTTCTTAGTCTGCAAGATTGTAACGGAAGAAACCTGTCACAGTTAATCCCTTATCCTGGCTTTTCAGAAATTCAGAAACGCTTTGTTTGTTTTCTTTAATGAACGCCTGATTCAACAAGGTACTTTCTTTATAGAATTTTTCAAGAGCACCTTGCGAAATTTTATCGAGCATTGCTTCTGGCTTTCCTTCCTGACGGAATTTTTCTTTGGCAATTTCGAGTTCTTTTGCAACAACATCAGCCGGAACATCACCGCGGTCAACAGCAACAGGGTTCATTGCTGCAACTTGCATAGCAACGTCTTTAGCAACCTGTGCATCAACATTTGCCTGATTGAAACCAACCAAAGTTGAAAGTTTGTTTCCGGGGTGAATATATGCTACAACACTGGCGGCATCAATTTTACGGAAGTATGGCAAATCGAGTTTTTCGCCAATTACACCGGTTTGTTCAATTACCAGGTTTTCAACGGTACGACCGTCGAGAACCAATGCTTTCACGGCGTCAAGATCAGCGGCGTTGCCGGCAATGGCAGCGTCGAGGATACGTTCGGCAAAAGCTACGAAATTTTCGTTTTTGGCAACAAAGTCAGTTTCGCAGTTTAAAACTACGATAGCTCCCGAAGTAGCAGAAGCATTTACTTTTGCCAACACTACACCTTCTGAAGCTTCGCGGTCAGCACGTTTGCTGGCCACCAATTTACCTTTTTCGCGGATGATATCCACTGCACGGTTAAAATCGCCTTCAGCTTCTGCCAGAGCCGATTTACAATCCATCATTCCAGCGCCGGTTGCTTTACGCAACTTCATTACATCTGCTGCACTAATTTCCATTGTATTTAATATTTTTTAAAGTTGTTGAGCGATTATTCTTCGACTTCTTCTTCGATTTCTTCGTCATCAAGATCTTCGATTTCTTCGTCTTCGTCATCGAACGCTACTGAATCGTCTTCAACTTTTGCTTTTTTAGATTTTACTTTTGTTTCTTTGTCGTCGCCTTCCTTTTCGCGTTCAACCTTGCGTTCAGCAAGACCTTCGCGGATAGCATCAGACATTGCACCTACGATCAGGCTGATCGACTGAGAAGCGTCGTCGTTAGCCGGAATCACGAAGTCGATACCTTCAGGGTCTGAATTGGTGTCAACCATTGCAAATACCGGTATTCCAAGACGCTGAGCCTCACGAACAGCGATTTTTTCTTTCAGTACGTCAACCACAAAAAGAGCTGCAGGCAAACGGGTAAGGTCGGCAATACTTCCGAGCATTTTTTCGAGTTTGGCACGCTGACGGCTAATCTGAAGTTTCTCGCGTTTTGAAAGCACATCCCATGCACTGTCTTTGGTCATCTTGTCAATAGAGATCATTTTTTTGACAGCTTTTCGGATGGTTGGGAAGTTGGTAAGCATACCTCCAGGCCAACGTTCAACAACGTAAGGCATATTTACACCACCAACAAGATCGGCAACAATGTCTTTAGCTTGTTTTTTGGTAGCAACGAATAAAATTTTGCGGCCAGATTTTGCGATTTGTTTAATCGCATTGGCTGCATCGTCGATTTTAACTACTGTTTTGTTAAGATCGATCAGGTGGATACCGTTTTTCTCCATGAAAATGTATGGAGCCATGTTTGGATTCCACTTTCTTTTCAGGTGACCAAAGTGTACACCTGCTTCCAATAATTCCTGAAAATTTGTTCTTGGCATCTTTTTACTTTTTTTAAAAAAATAATCCCTTGAAAAGCAATTACCGGGTAGCTACTTTTCTCTTCAGAAAAGTAAGTCTCAGCAATTTAGATCCAAAGCAGAATATTTTTGAAATAATAATATTAACGTTTTGAGAACTGGAACCGTTTGCGAGCACCTGGTTGTCCTGGTTTTTTACGTTCCACTTCACGCGGATCTCTGGTCAGAAAGCCTGCATGTTTCAATGCTGGTCTCGATTCAGGATTGATTTCAATCAACGCGCGGGAAATACCAAGACGTAAAGCTTCTGCCTGACCGGTGATACCACCGCCATCGAGGTTCACTTTGATGTCGTACTGACCGGCTACGCCTAACAGATTCAACGGTTGCATAACAACATACTGCAGGGTGCCTGTGGTAAAATATTCTTTTAACTCTCTGTCGTTAACGGTGATATTTCCTTTGCCTTCGCTTACATACACGCGGGCAACTGCTGTTTTCCTGCGACCTAATGCGTTTACTACTTCCATTAGTTATTATTTAATTGTATTTAAATCAATTACTTTTGGATTCTGGGCTTCCTGTTGGTGTTCAGCTCCAACATACACTCTCAGGTTTCCATAGATTTTGCTTCCCAGACGGTTTTTGGGTAACATACCTTTAATGGCTTTTTCAATTACTCTTTCCGGGTATTTGGCAAAAAGTTCTTCCGGATTCTGAAGTTTCTGACCTCCAGGATAACCAGAATGGCTTAAATAGATTTTATCTTTCAGTTTGTTTCCTGTCAGACGTACTTTTTCTGCGTTGATGATAATCACGTTATCACCGCAATCAACATGAGGAGTATAACTTGGTTTATATTTACCTCTCAGGATTTTGGCTACTTTACTGGCCAAACGTCCGAGTACCACATCATTGGCATCAACCAAAACCCACTCTTTGGTAACCGTAGCTTTATTAGCCGAAACGGTTTTGTAACTTAATGCATCCACTTGCTTAATTTATTTAAAAAATTAGACACTAACCTGCAATATTTTTGAAATCAATGCACTGGAGCGTGATCAACTTATCAACCCGGAATCGTTAATAACTTCTGCACACCAAACATTTTCAGTCATTTACAAGAACTGCAAGTACGGACAATAATCGGGACTGCAAAAGTATTTTCTTTTTTTGAATTTGCAAACATTAATTCAATTGTTATTCAAAATTAACGTCTGGATTTTCAAAGAGTAAGAAACGTTCGTTCACTTATAAAATACGACCATTCGTAATCAATTTCAGCCATTTCGTTTATTTCCTCCTTTTTTCAAACCAATATTCCATTAGCTTTTGTTAACTTGACTAAGATTTTAATAAACCGAAGAAACAACTAACAGAAATTTTACCAATCAAAAGTTTCACCTCTGGAAACACCCATTCTATGAAAACAACCATCAAGCACATTAATAACGGACTGATTGTAGCTACTTCGGCGCTTGTTATTGCAGGTTTAATCCTGATTATCGCCGGAAATCAGCAATCCTCGTTCAACATGTTTTTTGGCGCAGCAATCTTTTTACCGCTTTTGCTCGCTTCAAAAGGCATCGAATATATGCTCCAAAACCTATTGCATAAGGCGCTCCTTTCTATTATTATGTTGTCGCTTGTTTGTTTGCTGTCCATCGTTTTTGTTTTTGTATAGCCGCAATTCTTCCACGGTTTTTTCGTTTAGATTTGTAGAGTTTTTCTTCAAAATCTGACCGGATGACCTATTCTGTAAAAAGATCTTCCCTTTTTGCGAAAATCTATTTCTGGCTGTTGCTGGGGATGGCAGCCAGCCTGCCACTTTCGAAAGCGCTGATGAGCATTATCCCCGGACTTTTGCTGGCAAACTGGATTGCGGGCGGCGATTTCATCTCTAAATTCAGGAAGCTAAAAGAACGAAGATCACTTCAATTGCTCATTTCTATTTTTTTCATATACCTGCTCGCGCTTGCCTGGACGAGCAGCCTGAAATGGGGATTGCACGATATAAAAATTCAACTCCCGCTCCTGGTTCTGCCGTTGGTAATTGGAACTTCAGGAGAAATCGGATATAAACAGGTAAAAACGATCGTATATGTTTTTTCGGCTGCAGTTCTAGTCGCTTCATTTTGCAGCATCGCTACCCTACTCGGGTTAACCGGAAAGACCATTACCGACCCGCGCGAGATGTCGCTTTTCATCTCGCATATTCGCTTTTCTCTTCTCATCAACATCAGCATTTTTTCGCTTGGCTGGTATTCCTTTAATCAGGAGAAAAAAGGGATCGTCGAGAAAATCATTTTGCTGCTTGCCATTTGCTGGCTGACCGTTTTTTTGGTTATCCTGAAATCGGCCACAGGTTGGGTCGTTTTTATAGTAGTGTTTGGCTTTGTCCTACTTCGAGGCATCTTCAAACTTAAAAAACTGATCTGGAAGGTGACTCTTTCGGCCTCGCTGGTTGCCATTTTATTAACACCTGTTATATACATTGGCTACGTAGTCAAGCAGTTTTATAAAACAGATGCAATTCCTGAAAACCTTTCCAGTCTGAAAACGAGCCTCGGGAATGGCTACATAAACGATTTGGAAAACAAGCAAGTCGAAAACGGGCACTATGTTTTTCTGTTCGTCCAGGACGAGGAACTTCGCGAAGCATGGGCTAAAAGAAGCCGTATCAACTTCGACAGTACAACAGCTAGCGGATACAACCAATACGTATTGCTCAGGTACATGACCTCGAAAGGATTGAAAAAAGACGCCGATGGTGTTGCGCAGCTCTCAGATCAGGATATAAAAAACATAGAAAACGGTATGACCAACTACCTCTTTCAAAATCCGCTATCGCTTTATCTCCGTATTTACCAGATTATTTGGGAAACCGATAATTATATGAAAGGAGGAAATCCGGCAGGCCACTCGGTGACACAGCGTTGGGAATATTATAAAATGGCATTCAATATCATCAGGCAGAAACTTTGGTTTGGTCATGGCACGGGCGGCTATTATGAAGCTTATCAGCACGAGTATAATCAGAACAAATTTTTCCAGGGACAGGAATACCGCCAGCGGTCTCACAACATGTTCCTCAGTTATTGGATCGACTTCGGCCTCATCGGTCTGGTTTATATTTGCTTTGCCATGTTTTCGCCCATTTTTATGGAGAAAAAGGCAGGTAGCTTCCTGCTAATTTCATTCATTCTCATTGTATTACTTTCTTTCCTGAACGAAGATTCACTGAATAACCACGATGCCATCTCCTTTTTCGCGTTCTTCTACCCGCTCTATTTATACTCAAGGCATCAATTTGAATTGAAGCAAGGCAATTTACCCGATAACTGATTCCAGAAAAAATGGCGAACGAACGATTAACCCCCGACTTTTTCAGAAGAGATGTGTTGCTTGTTGCTCCGGAATTGCTTGGCAAACTACTGGTACGCTGTTTCGACGACGGCCGGATTGAAAAATACCGCATTACAGAAGTGGAGGCATACCGCGGAACGGAAGACCTGGCCTGTCACGCAGCCAAAGGGCGGACGCCACGCACCGAAGTGATGTTTGGTGACGGCGGAACCGTGTATGTTTATCTCATATACGGACAATACTGGTTGCTGAATTTGGTAACCGGCGCTGAAGGCGATGCATCGGCCGTGCTGATTCGTGGTGTTGAAAGATTTTCGGGGCCGGGCCGGGTTGGGCGCGAACTTCAGCTCAACA
>JAEWME010000313.1 GCA_023393265.1 Bacteroidota bacterium
ATACACAATTGTCGAAATTTCATGGGATGTATCAGCAGGCTGACCGTGACCTGGAGAAAGAACGCAAACGCCAAAAACTGGAACCGGCCTTTTCCTTCCTGATCCGTGTTCGGATTCCGGGCGGAATTACAACGCCGAAACAGTGGCTCCAAATGGATCAACTCTCTGAAACATACGCAAACAATACCCTTAAATTAACCACTCGTCAGGCATTTCAGCTGCATGGTGTGATAAAAACAAACCTGAAAAAGACGATTCAGGGGATGAATGAGGTGTTGCTGGATACCATTGCTGCTTGCGGTGATGTGAACCGGAATGTGATGTGTCACCCAAATCCGGGAGAGTCAGAGCTGCATCAGGAAATATCCGACCTTGCTCGAAGAATCAGCGAACATTTGCTTCCTTCGACCACCGCATATCATGAAATTTGGCTCGATCAGAAACTCATTGCAGACAGCAAAAAAGATGTAGAGCCAATTTATGGAGATCGCTACTTGCCAAGAAAATTTAAGATTGCAGTGGTGATACCGCCATATAACGATTCCGATGTTTTTTCGCAGGATCTTGGTTTTATAGTCATCGTTGAAAACGGGAAAATTATCGGTTACAATGTCTGTGTTGGTGGCGGAATGGGCTCTACTTTTGGGATGCCGGAGACGTATCCGCGTTTAGCCGATGTGATTGGATTTTGTACTCCGGAGCAGGTGATTGAAGTGGCTGAAAAAGTTGTTTTGGTTCAACGCGATAATGGTAACAGGCAAAACCGTAAACGGGCACGCCTGAAATACACGATTGATGACCGCGGACTGGAATGGTTTAAGAAAGAGTTGTCCAGTTATTTGGGTTATCCGCTGGCAGATGCAAAACCTTTTCAATTGACCCGGACCGGAGACCGCATTGGCTGGAAACAAGGAGCTGATTCCAAATGGCATTTGAACTTGTTTGTTGAAGGAGGAAGGGTGGCCGATCGCAATGGATTCAACCTGAAAACTGCCCTTCGCGAAATTGCTCAAAATATTGACGGACAATTTATATTGACAGGGAATCAGAATTTGATTATTGCCAATCTGACTGCTCAGGAAAAGAAAAAAACGAGCGATATTTTGAAAAAGAACAATGTTGCTCCGGAGAATTTATCTGGATTGCGACAGAATTCAATCGCCTGCGTGGCTCTTAATACCTGCGGACTGGCGTTTGCTGAAGCCGAAAGGTATTTACCTTCGCTGATAACCAAAATTGAGGAAATCCTGGAAAAACACGGTTTGTTCAACGACGAAATCGTCATCCGTATGACTGGCTGCCCAAATGGTTGCGGGCGGCCTTATCTGGCTGAGATTGGTTTTATCGGCAAATCGGAAGGACACTACAACCTTTATTTGGGTGGAAACTTTAATGGAACCCGCCTGAATACGCTTTACCGCGAAACGTTAACCGAAGAAGAGATTTTGAATGAATTAGGTCCCATCATTGCAGATTATGCGCAAAACCGTGAAGATGGAGAGCGATTCGGAGATTTTGTCATCAGGAAAGAATATGTGACTGAGACCAAAAAAGGAAGTGACTTTAAACATTAAAATATTACGGACATGAAAACACCTGTTTTTTTTATTGCCGAAAGGTTGTCTAAGTCAACCAGACAATGGTTGCAAAAGCAACATGTTCAGTACATTGAACAACCATTTTTTAGAATCGAGTATAAAAAACCGAACCTTACTTTTTTTGAAACCATGCAGCAAACACGAAAACAATGGGTGGTGACAAGTGTTTACGCTGCACATTGGCTGGTTCATTTCAAGGCAAAAGTTGGAATAACCGCAAATGATCGTGTTTATTGTTGGTCGGACAAACAGGCTGAAATTTTGAAAGGTTTGGATTTACCGGTTGTAGCAACCGCTACTTACTCAAATATTCAGGAGTTGTCGGAACTGGTTATTTCTCAGAATGAAGGTGATTCTGTTTTGTTTCTCCATGGCGATTCGCTTCACAACGAATTTTCGTCGGCATTATCGGGCTATCCAATTCAGTACACTGAAATAGAAGTATACAAAAATACGCCGATTGAAAAGTTTGTCAGTGGCATTTTTGATGCTTATTTGTTTTTCAGTCCGACAGGAATCGATCGTTTTAAAGCTGCAGGGAATTTTCCGAACCCTAATTCAACAATTTTAGCAAACGAAAACTCGACTGCCCGCGAGGCCTGGCGCGCTTTTACAAACAAAGTTTACCTCTCGCCCGAACAGGAAGAGTTATCGTTTGTTCAGTATTCGGTTTCGCGCTGGATGGCCGAAAATAACAAAAATTGAATGGGGAAGGAGACAATTTCAATTTTGGGCTGTGGCTGGCTTGGCTTGCCCCTTGGGAAATATCTTGCTGAAAGAGGTTTTCAGCTGAAAGGTTCGGTAACAAAAGCGGAAAAGTTTGATCTGCTGAAGGCTTCCGGAGTTCTTCCATATCATTTGGAAGTTGATGCGGAGCAACTCTGGGTAAACGATCCCGACTTCTTCGAATGTGATATCCTGGTAATTTCGGTTCCACCGCGCCGAATTGAAAATATCCGTCAGGTTTATCCGGCACAGATGGCTCAGCTTGTTCCGTTTATCGTGCAACACAAAATTGAAAAGGTACTTTTTATTTCCTCTACTTCAGTTTATCCTGAAACATTGCAAAATGCGACAGAAGACAGTATTTGTACGCCGGATAAGGAAAGCGGCAAAGCGATTGTGCTGGCAGAGGAACTGTTGAAAATACAGAAAGAATTTAGTACCACCATTTTGCGTTTTGGAGGACTCATTGGTGCCGATCGAAATCCGGCCCGTTTCCTGATGAAAGCTTCTGCTTCGATTCCGAATACGCCGGTTAACCTGATTCATCAGGACGATTGCATTGGAATCATTGCAGAAATTATCAACCAAAATGTTTGGGGCGAAACGCTGAACGCCAGTTCTCCGGAGCACCCGCTGAAAAAGGATTTCTATGGGAAGGCTGCCGAAATATCGGGTTTACCCAAACCTCCGGTTGACGAACAACCGGTTGTATCAAAAATTGTTAACCCTGAAAAGCTGATCCGGTTACTTCAGTATTCATTTAAATATCCCAGCCCGATTGATTACCTCAATTCGTTGGGCTCAAACAAATCAGAATAAATGGCTCACCTTGTTTCCATCGTTGGTGCCGGTCCCGGCGACCCCGATTTGCTCACAGTAAAAGCGCATAACCGGATATTGTCTGCTGATTTTATTCTGCACGATGCACTTGTTAGCGCCGAAATTCTTCGGTTAGCTACTCCAACTGCGCAACTGGTTTATGTTGGAAAATTATACGAAGATGGTCAGGATCAGGGTGAAAGACAAGAATGGATCAATCGCACGATTGTGGATTTAGCTGCACAGGGAAAAAGAATTGTACGCCTTAAATCGGGCGACCCGATGATTTTCGGACGAGGTGCCGAGGAAATCAGGTTTTGTATCGAAAATAAGCTGAACTATGAAGTCATTCCGGGCGTAACCGCAGCAATTGGAGCCGCGGCTTTGTATGGCATTCCGCTTACCGAACGCGGAAAAAACAGTATGGTTTTACTTGGAACCGGTCATTATTGCGAAGGCGATTTTTGCGACCTCGACAGCTTTGTGTCAGTGCTGAAATCTGGTTCTCCGGTTATTTTTTACATGGGGCTCAATAAACTGGTTCATTTGTCGCAACGGTTGATGGATAAAGGGATTTCAGGAGACACAAAGATTCAGATACTGAGTAAAGTCTCACTCCCCGAAGCATCAACTGTCGATGCAAGACTGGACAATATTGCTGAAGTATTAAGCACCGGAAAACCGCCAACTCCGGCATTGATTGTAGTGGGCAGAAATATTCAGCGCCTTTGCGATTAACTCATAAATTATTTCGGTTTGTTCAGGAAAACTTTCTGCGCATGGTTCTTTCCATTCACTACAATGTTGAAAATATACGTTCCCGATCGCAGCGGGCTTAAATCTGCTTCAAAACTTTCGCTTTTAGAGTTTGCCTGAAACCGCTTTCTCCCCTTTAAATCGTATACCAATACAAACGTTTCTAGTCCGGCTGTTTTCTCAGTTTCAATCCTGAAAATGTTTGCGTTTGAGATGCGCGTTAGTTTAACGTTCTCGTTTTGTTTTACTTCTTGTGTATTAGTTGTACGATCATCAATCCTGAAGATTTTGCCACTTTTCACACCGGCAACATACAATTGTCCCTGTGCGTCTTCGCCAAAAGCGCTGAAATTGTTTCCTGAAAACTGGCCAAATTCCTGTTTTACCCAATTGTTATTTTCGAGGTGCAGCGTAAAAATGCGGTCAGAGCAATAATCTGTGAAAAAATAATGACCATAAAAGGGTGATGTTGGCGAACCTCGGTAAACATATCCGCCAGTGACTGAACATTCAGCACCATGGGCATATTCGTGAACCGGAAATGTGTACAACTCTTCAGAATCGCAACCACCGATGCTGTATTCGTGATTTCCCTCGTAGCAGCGCCAGCCATAATTCTCGCCACCCTTGCTATCAGCTTTCTGAAAGTCGATTTCTTCCCATGCGTTTTGTCCAACATCAGCAATCCACAAATCACCGGTGAGCCTGTCGAAGCTGAATTTCCAGGGGTTTCGCAGCCCATAAGCCCATATCTCCGGAAGTGCAGATTCATTGTTAACAAATGGATTAGTCTCAGGAATCGCATAAGGGTCGCCGCTATTCACGTCAATCCTCAGTATTTTACCGAAGAGCAACATCCTGTTTTGAGCGCGGTTGCCTGGATCGCCGCCCGAACCACCATCGCCCAAACCAATATACAGGTAGCCGTCAGGACCAAATTTCAGGTCGCCACCATTGTGATTATTGAAAGGTTGTTTCAAATTCAGTAACTCAGTTTCGCTGGTTGAGTCTGCCTGATTGACATCAGATTCGCTTACTTTAAATCTGACAATATGGGTCACATCTTCTGCTCCGATGTAATTGACGTAGAAATAACCGTTGGTTTGATAGTCGGGGTGAAAGGCGAGGCCAAGTAGTCCGCGTTCACCTCCATAAACAACCCGGTCGGTAATGTCAAGAAATGGCTTCGCCTGAAGCGAACCGTCGCTGTTAACAATGATGATTCTACCACGCTGCTCAACCACGAAAAGGCGCGAGTCGCCACAATTAGTAACATCAACAGGGTTAATCAATCCTGAAGCCAGAAGTAAAAGTTTATTACCCTGCCCGCTGGCAAAATAAACTGAGAGGCAAAATATCAGGATAAAAAGAAATCTGTTCGACTGTTTCATGGCTAATGGATTTGAATGTGGATATAACCATGAAACAAGGAAATCGTGATTTTGTTAGAGCCTTTTGTTTTCGGCGATTTGATTAACAGATATTTACTGCCTGATTTTACTTTTCCTGATACCGTAAACAAAATAGATAAGGAATCCGAGTGCCATCCAGATCAGTAACCTGGCCCAGGTCTCCCAAGGTAATGAAGCCATCTGCAAAAGGCAAATCCCGGCTCCCAGGATTGGTACCACAGGCACCCAGGGCGTACGGAACGAACGTTGCAACTCGGGCCTTTGGTAACGCAGAATAATTACACCAACACATACAATGGCAAATGCCAGCAAAGTTCCTATTGAAACAAGTTCGCCCAAAATGTTGATTGGTAAAATGCCGGCAAGTACAAATGCCACAGCCCCGGTTATCAGCGTGCTGGCATAAGGCGTTTTAAATTTTGGATGCACTTTGGCAAATACAGGCGGAAGCAAACCATCTTTGGCCATTGAATAAAAGATGCGAGGTTGCCCCATCAACAAAACCAAAATAACAGAGCTGAGTCCTGCTATGGCTGCTATTTTAATAATTGGCCGCAACCAGAACCAATCTTTTCCCATTGCATTTACACCCACCGCAATGGGGTCGGCAACATTCAGAAATGTATAGCTTACAATGCCGGTGAGTACAATTGCAACCAAAATATATAGCAGCGTTGAAATTCCAAGAGAACCAAGTATTCCTACAGGCATGTCTTTCTGCGGATTTTTCGCCTCCTGCGCAGCAGTTGAAACAGCATCGAACCCGATATAGGCAAAGAAAATCACGGCAGCGCCCCTAAAAATTCCACTCCATCCGTAGTGTCCCCATGTTCCGGTATTTTCTGGAATAAATGGGTGCCAGTTGACTTTGTTTACAAACATGAAACCGACACCAATAAACATCAGGATAACAAAAACTTTTATAATAACCATCACATTATTGAAACGTGCTGACTCGCGAATCCCGACCAACAAAAGTGAGGTG
Source organism: Bacteroidota bacterium (assembly GCA_023393265.1). GTDB lineage: Bacteria > Bacteroidota > Bacteroidia > Bacteroidales > Prolixibacteraceae > Aquipluma. Next base: position 6,297 of record JAEWME010000313.1, read on the forward strand.
ATGAAAGCTACGATGAACATCGCCGGGAGATTCAATATGGCTGTCAGATGTGGCAGCGAATCGATTGCAATGCCGGAATCTGCAAGGCTTTTGGCAAGTTCGGGGGTGATCATTTTCCACCCGGCTTCAGGCACATTTATCAATATTGTTCCCCACGCTGCGGTGAACTGTGCCGGGATGATGATGCCAAAATCATTGAGGAAACTAACCACATAACCAGCCCAGCCAACCGAAACCGTTGATGCTGCAAACAGGTACTCGAGAATGAGGTCCCAGCCAATAATCCAGGCAATGAACTCGCCCATGGTAGCGTAGGCATACGTGTATGCGCTGCCCGAAATTGGGATCATGGAAGCGAACTCGGCATAACATAAACCGGCGAAGAGGCAGGCCATCCCTGAAATTAAAAAGGAAATGACGATGGCTGGCCCGGCGTACTGCGCAGCGGCTTGTCCGGTTAAAACGAAAATACCCGCACCAATTACGGCACCCACTCCAAGCGTGGTCAAATTTAAGGCGCTTAATGATTTGCGTAATCCCTGATCTGATTTTGATTCAGCAATGAGCTGAGAAATTGGTTTGGTAAGGAATAATTTTGACATAAGGCTAAGGAATGTTTGTCCAAAAATAACTTTTTTGTCCAATAACCAAGCTATTTTATAGGGGTTGCACGTCGTTTACCGACTTTTTCTTAACAAGGAGGGTTCTAATTGCGGCATAGAAAAACGGAATCAAAGTAACAATGATTAGTCCCAGGAAAATCAGCTCGAAATTATCCTGAATCCATTTGATACCGCCAAGAAAATAGCCTGTCAGTGTAAAAAAGGGAACCCAGATAATTGAGCCATAAATGGTATAGTAGCTGAAAACTTTGGCGTCGAACTGAACCGTTCCGGCCAGAAAAGGGATGTATGTCCGGATAACAGGAAAAAAACGCCCGATGATGATTGATTTTTTGCCATGCTTGTTGTAAAACTGGCGCGTTTCTACAATCGATTTAACCAGGTATTTCTGAGTCAGGCGGTTTTTGCTGTGTTCTATCCGGTTGCCAACTAACTTTCCAATAAAGTAATTGAAGTGATTTCCGATAATGGCGGCAAAAATGAGCAAGGGCACCAAAATCCAAATGCTCATGCCTGAAGATGCTGCGATGACGCCTGCCGAAAAAAGCAGCCCGTCGCCCGGTAAAAATGGGAAAACAATGAGCCCGGTCTCCAGAAAGATAATTAGAAAAAGCAGCAGGTACGCTTCCCATACATTTTCAGAAACAATCCTGAAAATTGCTTCGTTGGTGTGAAAAAGTATGTCGTAAATAATGTCCATCTACCCGCTTGTTTTCTGTTTATTGTTTCATGTAAAACAAATAGTGCAATTTGCAGAACTTGTTTTT
>JAEWME010000390.1 GCA_023393265.1 Bacteroidota bacterium
GCCCATCGGTCAGGCGCTTTTGAGAGAATGGCCTTTAACGTTTTCTTTAATTCGATTTCATCGATACCTTCCGATGGAGTATCCAGTACACCGGGATCTTTTTCTGCAGCCAGGCCAAGATGGACCATTAAAGTCGCATCACCTCCGTCATCAACAATCAGATTAGGACCAAGCCCGTTACCAAAATCAAGCGCTTTTTCGGTACACCACCAGTATTCGGCCAATGTTTCGCCTTTCCATGCAAAGACGGGGATTCCGGCAGCAGCAATGGCGGCAGCGGCATGGTCCTGTGTGCTGAAGATGTTACAACTTGCCCAGCGTACTTCGGCGCCCAGCGCTTTCAGTGTTTCTATGAGCACGGCAGTTTGGATGGTCATATGCAGCGAACCCATAACGCGGGCGTTTTTCAGGGGTTGCGATGCAGCATATTTTTTTCGGATTGCCATCAATCCTGGCATTTCCTTTTCTGCAATTTCAATTTCTTTCCGGCCAAAGTCAGCCAGTCGGATGTCGGCCACTTTATAATCCAGTTGTTCCAATGTTTTTGTAGTCATTTCTGAAAAATTTTGTGCAAAGATAAACAAATCGGAAAAATTTCCCGATAAATAACCATCTCTAACAGGTTTGATTTACAAATTGTTGATTGCCTTCTTCTATTCTTCCGGATAAAAGTATTTGATTGTTGCTTCCTTGTCGAGTGAAAGCTGCGCCTTTAGTGCATCAATCGAAGCAAATTTTTGCTCTTCACGAAGTTTGTGGTAGAAACATATTTCAATAGGCTGTTTGTAAATGTCGGCATCGAAATCTAAAATGTGTACTTCGATGCTTCGGTTATCGGCATTGTGGTTCACAGTTGGCCGGTTGCCAATGTTGAGCATTCCCCTGAAGGTTTTCTCCTGAACCTTCACCTTGACGGCATAAACTCCGTAGCCCGGAATAATTTTATCCGGATCCGAAGCTTCGATATTGGCCGTTGGAAACTGGATCTGGCGCCCCAGTTGCTGCCCCGCTACAACAGTTCCGTTTAGCGTGAAGGGGTAGCCCAAATAAGTATTGGCCGTATCGAAATCACCTTTTTGTATCGCTTCCCTGATTTTTGTCGAGCTGACATTGGACTCGTTCATCAATAGAACATCCAGCTTTTCTACACTGAACCCGAATTTGCCGGCACAATTTTTCAGAAACTCAAAATCGCCCTCCCTGTTTTTTCCAAATTTATGATCGTAGCCAACCACCAGGTGTTTGGTGTGAATTTGTCCAACCAATATCTGCTCGACAAACTGTGCGTAACTCAATTGTGCGAATGCTTTTGTAAAAGGAAAAATAATAAGGTGATCGATTCCGGATGTTTCGAAAAGCTGAATCTTTTCATCGAGCGTGGTGAGCAGCCTGAGGTTTGTTTCAGAAGGTGCGACAACTTTTCGCGGATGTGGGTCGAAGGTGAAAATCACTGATTCTCCGCCAATATTCCGGGCGATGGTTTGAAGCCGGTTGATGATTTTCCGGTGTCCCAGGTGAACGCCATCGAAAGTACCGATGGTAAGTACCGGGTTTTTTGCTTCGAAATTTTTCAGGTCGCGGTGTATTTTCAAGGCTGCATGAATTTTTTAATTCGGCTTCAAAAATAATTAAATCAGTCCGACAGTTTAAAATAAAAACATCAAATAGTTCGGGTTATTTCAAAACCTTATGTTTGGGGTGTTTGGTGAAGGTGAATTTATTATTTTTACAGCCTCTATTTTGATCAAGTAAAATTATTTGCAGTGAGAAAGATATATTTTGCAATCGCAATTTTCGCAATCATTTTGTCGGCCTGTAGCAAGCCTGAAGGTTTTGTTATTTCCGGAAAAATAACCAATGCAGGTGGAAAATACCTTTACCTCGACGAACTGAAAGTGTCGTCAGTTGTGCCGGTTGACTCGGTTAAACTCGAAAACGACGGAACCTTTAAATTTTCAGGAAAGATTGGCTATCCGAATTTTTATCTTTTGCGGCTGAGCGAGAGAAACTTCATTACACTACTCGTCGATACGCTTGAGAAAGTTTCCGTGCACGGCGATTTTGCCAATTTCTCAAACGACTATGTGGTGGAAGGTTCACAGGGCTCGTTGTTGGTTCAGCAGTTAACCAAGCATTTGAGCGACACCAAGCATAAAATGGACTCGCTTCAAAACCGGATCATCACATTCAGGAGTTACAAAGGATATGATGAGCAGCGTGAAGGCTGGGAGAAGGAAGTTGATAAAATCCGGCAGGCACAGATTAATTATTCTACTGATTTTGTACAGAAACACCCATTCTCGATGGCTTCGGTGCTTGCCTTGTATCAAAAATTTGACGACTCTAATTATGTGATTCAGGACTTGTATTCGCTGAAAGTGGCTGCTTCGGCACTCAATTCGATTTATCCGAAATCGGAACACGTGAAAGCATTGTATAACAATACGCAACGCCTTATGGCACAAGGGAAAAGTCAGAAAGTGAAAGATTTTATCAGCGAGAATGGTACGAATTATCCCGACATTTCATTGCCCGATGTGAATGGAGAAAACATCGCTTTATCTTCGATCAAGTCAAAAGTTGTTCTGGTTCAGTTTTGGTCGGCGCAGGATCGTGCGTCCCGCATCCAGAATGGTGCGCTGGTCGAATTGTATAAAAAATATAAGTCGCGCGGATTGGAGATTTACCAGGTCAGCATCGATACAGACAAAGCCGTTTGGCGGGCCGCCATCAATCAGGACGAACTTAACTGGA